>JBOHYT010000142.1:0-5944 GCA_050738055.1 Rhodanobacteraceae bacterium | reverse complement strand
CGTCGGTCGGAACCGCATCCAGCACCGAGGCGACAGCATCCTCCCATTGCCTTTCGCCGAGGTTTCGCCACACCACGTACCCCGCGCGCCATTCATGTCCCGGTCCGTCGGCGATCCGGCGGCGGACCCGGGAGGGTTCGTGCTGCCACGGAAACAGCGCCAGCCGTCCCGAGTCCAGCGCTCGCAGGTTGCCGCCTTTCCGGGCCGGGTTGACCAGGTCGTCGCTGCAGGGGCCTACCGTCACCACCCGCTGCACCTGTGGCAGTTCCAGCACCCGGTTCACCCACGAACCGCAATGCCAGCGCGGCGCGAGTCGCACCCAGTCCGGATGGTTGTCGAAGTGCAGCACCGTGAACGGCTGTTCGACGCGCTCGATCAGCAACGCCGCGAGATGATGGAAGTCGCCGGAACCGAGGAACGTGACCGAAGGGCTCGGATCCCCCGCCGCGGCGATCCGCGCGCGCGCGGCAACGATGTTCCGGCGCCGGCTCCACAGCCGCAGCGCGGGCGCGAGGTCGGAGAGGTCCACGCGCGTCACCGACGCCCAGGGCGCAGCCGCGGTCAGCGCGTTCGCGTCGACGCTGCCATCGATGTCGAGGATTCGCAAGTGGACGTTCATGCCTCACGTGTTTCCTTGCCCGGCTTGCCGGCGTCGGGCGGGTCTTGACCCGCCTCGGCCGATAGTGCCGGCATCCGCAGGGCGGGTCTCGACCCGCCTCAGCCGATGTTGCCGGCGATCCGCAGGGCGGGTCTCGACCCGCCTCAGCCGATATTGCCGGCGATCCGTAGGGCGGGTCTTGACCCGCCGTCATTGTCTCGACCCGCCATTGCGCCACGGTTCACGAGGTACCTGCACGTCGGGCGGAGGGCTTCCGAGGCGGGTCGAGATCCGCCCTACGAATGGCCTGCCAGCCGCGCCTTCACGCGCTGCGACGCCGCGCCCATGTCGGCACGGCCGGCCGCGCGTTCCTTCAAGAGCGCCATCACCTTGCCCATGTCGCGCTGCGAGCTGGCTCCCGCGTCGGTGGTGCACTGCGCGACCAACGCGTCGAGCTCGGCGTCGGACAACTGCGCGGGCCGATAGCCCTCGATCACGCCGATCTCGAAGCGTTCCTGGTCGGCCAGATCCTCGCGTTGGGCCGCTGCGTACTGCGTGACCGAATCGCGACGCTGCTTGAGCATCTTCTCGAGCACGTGCAACACCTGCGCGTCGTCCAAGGTGATCCGTTCGTCGACTTCGCGCTGCTTCACGGCGGCGAGGATCAGCCGGATCACACCGAGACGTGGCTTGTCGCCAGCCTTCATCGCGACTTTCATGTCTTCGGTGATACGGGTCTTGAGTTCGCTCATGGCTGTTCTCCAAGTGGAAACGCAGAAAACGCGAAACGGCCGGCACCGCGGTGCGGGGCCGGCCGTCGGGCGCGAGACGCAGCGCGAACTTCAGTACAGGCGCTTGCGGCGCGTCACTTCGCGCGAAACCCGGCGCAGGTGGCGCTTGACCGCCGCGGCGCGCTTGCGCTTGCGTTCCTGGGTCGGTTTCTCGTAAAACTCGCGCTTGCGCGTTTCGGCGAGCACGCCGGCCTTCTCGCAGGTGCGCTTGAAGCGGCGCAGCGCGATTTCGAACGGCTCGTTCTCGCGGACTTTGACGCTGGGCATGGAGGCTCCACTTGGTAAACTGACCCGTCTGGACGCGGGCGAGCCGCGAAGTATAGCGTGATTTTCATGACCGATTCAAAGCCCGGTCCGGTGCTGGGCATCGAAAGCTCCTGCGACGAGACCGGCGTGGCGGTGTATCAAGCCGGACGCGGGCTGCTGGCGCACGCCCTGTATTCGCAGGTTTCGTTGCACGCCGAATATGGCGGGGTGGTGCCGGAACTGGCGAGCCGCGACCACGTCCGCAAGCTCCTTCCCCTGCTCCGCCAGACCCTTGCGGATGCGGGTCTGGGTGTCCGTGACCTCGGGGCGGTGGCCTATACGGCCGGCCCCGGGTTGATCGGCGCGCTGCTGGTCGGAGCCGCGGTGGCGCGTTCGCTGGCCTGGGCGTTGGAGGTCCCGGCGATCGGGGTGCACCACATGGAAGGACACCTTTTGGCACCGTTGCTGGAAGAACCGGCACCGGGCACCGACCCGCTGGCGCCCCCGTTCGTCGCGCTGCTGGTGTCGGGCGGCCATTCGCTGCTGGTCGGGGTCGAGAAGATCGGCAGTTACACGCTCCTCGGCGATACCTTGGATGACGCCGCTGGCGAAGCTTTCGACAAGACCGCCAAGCTGATGGGGCTGCCGTATCCGGGCGGTCCGGCGCTCGCGAAGCTGGCCGAAACCGGCGATCCCAAGGCCTTCCATTTCTCGCGGCCGATGACCGGCCGGCCGGGACTCGACTTCAGTTTCTCGGGACTCAAGACCCAGGTGCTGCTCGCGTGGCGGGACAGCGACCATACTGATTCCACCAAGGCCGGCATCGCGCGCGGGTTCGAGGAAGCGATCGTCGAAACCCTCGCGATCAAGTGCCGGCGCGCGCTGGCGGCGACCGACTACCCGCGGTTGGTGGTTTCTGGCGGCGTCGGCGCCAACCGGCGATTGCGTGCGCAACTCGCGGAAGCCGGGGAGCGGGAAGGCTTCCGGACCTATTTTCCGCGGCTCGCCTTCTGCACCGACAACGGTGCGATGATCGCGCTGGCGGGATCGATCCGGCTTGCCGCCGGACAGTCCACCGGCCCGGAAATCCAGGTGCGGCCACGCTGGGATCTGCAGAGCCTGCCGGGACTCGGGACTTCAAAATCGGGACCGGGGACCGGGGACCCGGGACCCGATGTCGGCGGTCGCGCCGCGATATAGACTGCCACGGGCCGCCCGCCTCGACTCCCAACCCCCAATCCCCGCTCCCCGCTCCCATGGATACGGTTTTCATTGAAGGACTCACCATCGAAACGGTCGTCGGCATCTACGACTGGGAACGCAAGGTGCGCCAACCGGTGGTACTGGACATCGAAATGGCCTTCGACAACACCCGGCCCGCGGCGACCGACGCGATCGGGGACACGCTCGACTACAAGGCGGTGTCGAAGCGACTGGTCGCGTTCGTCGAAGCGTCGAGCTTCCAGTTGGTCGAGACCCTAGCCGAACGCTGCGCCGCGATTATCCGCGACGAATTCGGCGTCGCCTGGGTGCGGCTGAAACTTGCCAAGCCCGGCGCGGTACGCGCAGCAAAGTCGGTCGGTGTGGTCATCGAACGTGGTGCGAAATCCTGAACCGATGGCGCGCGTTTACCTGAGCCTTGGTTCCAACGTCGAGCCCGAGCGTCACCTGCGCGGTGCGCTGGCGGCGCTGCGCGAACGGTTCGGCGAGGTCGCCGTATCACCCGTCTACCGCAGCGCGGCGGTCGGCTTCGAGGGCGCGGCATTCCTCAATTGCGCCGCAGCGTTCGACTGCGATCTCGACCACGATGCGCTGCGCGTCTGGTTGCGCGACCTGGAAGATACCAGTGGCCGTGATCGCGACCTGCCGCGCTACGCCGATCGTACGCTCGACCTCGACATTGCGTTGTGGTGTGAGGATGGCGTTTGCCGCAGCGATCTTGCGCGCGAGGAGTTCGAGCGCGCACACGTGCTGGCGCCGCTCGCGGACCTTGCGCCCGACTTGCGCGAACCGTTCGCCGGCGAAAGCGTCGCGGCGCGCTGGCAACACCTGCGCAAGCGCCTGCCTTCGCTCGAGTGATTGCCGCCAATCTCATGGTAGGGCGGGTCTCGACCCGCCTTCGTTGCCCAGATCGCGGTGTATCCAGTCATCGTAGGGCGGGTCTCGACCCGCCGCCGTTGCCCCGATCGCGAAGAATCCAAACGGCGGGTCAAGACCCGCCCTACAACGCTGCTTCGCGGGCGTCTCCAAACGGCGGGTCAAGACCCGCCCTACAACCCCGCTTCGCGGGCGTCCTGGGCGCGGTCGCGCTGGATCCGCTGCGCAAGGATTTCGGTACTGCGCGTGGCCGGGACGAACTCGACTTCGTGCAGGAACATCGCCATCGCGGTGCGCCCGACCTCGCGGGTGTCGTACCACGCGTAGGTTCCGACCCCGACCGCCCCCGCCACCGGCACCATCCGGGCCAGCGAACTGCCGATCGCGCGCTCGGACAGCTTCATGCCGATCCGCTCGGCGACGCCGCGGATCGCGTGGGTGGTCGCGGCGTGCACGAACCAGCGTTGCCCGGCACGCACCGCGAGGTCGCGCACCGCCTGCGAAGCCGCGTGGCGGAACAGGCAATAAATCATCTGCTCGCGCGTCAGCGTCGTGTGGCGGCCGCACGTGGCGGCGATGTCGGCGACCATCCGCGCCTGGATCTTCCAGATCGCGACCAGTTCCGGCAGCACCGTCAGCCAGCCCAGCGGCCCTGGTGGCAAGGCCAGCGACGAAGACGCCAGGAATGCCTTGCGGCGCGCCCCGCGCGCAATCGCATGGACGCGCGCGCGCGGGTGCTCGCGGCGCGGTTCGCGACTGGGCGGGATCTCGGACAGGTAATCGAGGATCTGTTGCGCGATCCGTTGCGAAGGCGGCGTTGCGGCGGCGGTCAGGGAAGCGGACATCGACATCCTCGCTGGAGCGTATCGTCAACAAGATGCCGCCGCGCGCGGCGTCGCGCAAGATCCGCCGGACAGGAATTCATGGACCGCTCATGCACCGGGCAGAGAGCCGCCATCGACGCGGGGCGTCTGGCCGGCGACGTGGCGCCGGTGACCCGTGCGACGGGTCGGTTCTGCGCGAGCCTGGGATGTGCGTATCCAGTCCGTTCGCGTTGCGCGTGGCGTGCACAGCACGCGTAGTCGAAACGCCCTGTCCTGCACGCCAATGCACACCCGCATCGTATGATGCCTTTCGACTTCGGCCGATCCGCGTTCGGGATGGGCCTGCGCTCAGGACGAACAACCATTCCGCCTTCCGCAACTGACGCCTCTCTGCCTGTACCGTCTCCCGACGAAGCCGCGCATTCCGCGCGACTGGCGGAGGTGATCCGCCACGAGATCGCGGCGAGCGGGCCGGTTTCCTTCGCACGCTTCATGGAGCGCTGCCTGTACGCGCCCGGGTTGGGTTACTACAGCGCCGGCCGGCTGAAATTCGGCAGGGCGGGCGATTTCGTGACTGCACCGGAAATGGGGAACCTGTTCGCCCGCTGTGTCGCGCGCACGCTGGCGCCCGCGCTGAAAGCCTGCGGCGAGGAATCCGTGTGGTTCGAGCTGGGCGGTGGCAGCGGCGCGTTCGCGCGCGATTGCCTGCGCGAGCTGCAAACGCTGGGCGTGTTGCCGAGGCACTACTGGCTGCTGGAACCTTCCGCCGACCTGCGTGAACGCCAGCGCGAGTGTCTGCACACGGAACTGCCCGCGGAATTGTTCGATCGCTGCGCGTGGCTGGACCGCCCGCCGCAACACGCCTGGTCCGGCGTGCTGTTCGCCAACGAGGTGCTGGACGCGTTGCCGGTCACGCGGTTCACCATTCGCGACGGCGAGGTGTTCGAGCAGCACGTCGACGTCAACCCCGACGGCCCGTTCGTCCCGAGCGACCGTCCGGCGGACCCGCTCGTCGCCGGCGCGGTGCGGCACCTGCAACGGCATCTCGGCCAAGAGTTCGCGGACGGCTATCGATCGGAGGTGCTGCCGCAACTTCCCTGGTGGCTGGAAGCGGTCGCCGGGGAACAGACGCGCGGCGCGGCCTGGTTCGTCGACTACGGGTATGTGCGGCGCGAGTTTTATCTACCCGAACGACGCGACGGCACGCTGATTTGCCATTACCGCCATCGCGCGCACCCCGATCCGTTGATCCTGCCCGGCCTGCAGGACATCAGCGCCTCGGTCGATTTCACCGGCTTGGCCGAAGCCGGCATCGCAGCGGGCTTCGAGCCGGTGGCCTACGCCTTCCAGTCGGAGTTCCTGGTCGCGGCCGGCCTCGAGGCGTTGTT
>JBOHYT010000141.1:0-6209 GCA_050738055.1 Rhodanobacteraceae bacterium | reverse complement strand
CGGAGGGACGCAGGAACTGGCGGTAATCGTGGGTGCCGCGCGGCAACAGTCCGGCGACGTACTCGGCGCCGATGATGGCCGTGGCGAAGCTCAAGGGCGTGCGGTTCAGCGTGGACAGGAACAACTTTCCGCCCGGCTTGAGGAGCGCCGCAAGGTCACAAACCAGCGCGGCCGGATCCGGCACGTGTTCGATCAGCTCCATGCAGCACACCGCGTCGAATGCGCCGGGCTCCGCCTCGGCAAGCTCGCGCGAGGAGCACAGGTGATAAGCGATCGCCAGCGCCTGGGGCAGGCTTTCGTTGGTCTCCTGCAAGTGCAGCGCGGCCACCTCGATTACTTCGCGACCGAGGTCGATCGCGGTCACACGCGCTCCGGCCTTCGCCAGCGCCTCGCTCAGAAGGCCGCCGCCACAGCCGACATCCGCGACCCGTGCGCCGCGCAAGGCGACGCGTCCACCGACGTACGCGAGCCGCAGCGGATTGAGGTCGTGCAGCGGACGCGACTCGCCATCCGGGTCCCACCACCGCGAGGCGAGCTTGCCGAAACGGGCGAGTTCCTCGGGATCCGCGTTGTGTGCTGTGCTATTCACTTCATCCTGACTCTTCAAAAAGCGGCTTGTCCGCGAATGAACGCAAATCAACGCAAATAAATGAAAAGGACAGGACCAATCTTTGCTCCATTTGCGTTCTTCGCGTTCATTTGCGGACTGTCCTGTTTCTGATCTTCGGTTCGCGTTCACAGGCGTTCATTGGCGGACTGTTTTGGCCTTGCCAGACCTATCGGATCGCCACGATCCTCTCCCGCCAGCGGCGGGCTTTTTCCAGCACGCCGGTGAGGTCGAAATCGACCAGCACACCGTCGGCCAGCTTGCGCTTGCCATCGATCCAGACGTCGCTGACCTGGCGGCGCGATACCGCGTAGGTCAGATGCGACAACACATTGTAGAGCGGTTGGGTCTCGACCTCATACAGGCGCACCGCGGCGAGATCGGCGCGCTTGCCGGCCTCGATGGAACCGATGCTGTCGCCGAAGCCGAGCGCGCGGGCGCCGTTCAACGTGGCTGCACGCAGAGCATAGGCATCGTCGAACGCCGCCGCGTCACCCGCGACGCCCTTGGCGAGCAACGCCGCGGTACGCATCTCGCCGAACATGTCGAGGTCGTTGTTGGATGCGCAGCCGTCGGTGCCGAGCGCCAGGTTCACCCCGGCGCGGCGAAGCCTTTCTGCGGGGCAGAATCCCGAGGCGAGCTTCAGGTTCGATTCGGCGCAATGCACCACTGACACGCCCGCCTCGGCGCAGATCGCGATTTCCGCGTCGCTGACCTGGGTCATGTGCACCGCGATCAAGCGATCGTTGACGAGCCCGAGCTTCTGCAGCCGCTGCATCGGCCGCAGCCCGCGTTCGCGTCGGCAATCCTCGACTTCATGCGCGGTCTCCATCAGGTGCAGGTGTACCGGGATATCCAATTGGTCCGACAGCATGCGGATGCGCTCGAACGATTCATCGGCAACGGTGTACGGTGCGTGCGGACCGAACGCGCTGCCGACCAGGGGGTCGCCGCGCCACGCATCGTGCACGGCCAATGCGCGATCGAAGTACTCGTCGCGCGTCTGCGCCCACGCGCTCGGAAACTCGATGATGGGCAGCCCGACCCGCGCGCGAAAGCCGTGCGCCTTGTAGGTGGCCGCCTGCGCGTCGGGGAAGAAGTAATTCTCGTTGCAACAGGTGGTGCCCCCCCGCAGCATCTCGGCAATCGCGAGTTCGACGCCGTCGCGCACGTAGTCGTGGCCCATGATTTTCGCTTCGACCGGCCAGATGTGCTCGCGCAGCCAGGTCATCAATGGCAGATCATCGGCCAGCCCGCGCAGCAATGTCATCGCATTGTGGGTGTGCGCGTTGACGAGGCCCGGTATCAGCACGTACTCGGGCAAATCGATCCGTTCGCGTGGCGCGAACTTCGACGCGGCATCGATGGACGCCAGCACCCCTACGATCGCGCCGCCATCCACCGCGACCGCGTGGTGTTCCAGCACCACGCCATGCGGTTCGACCGGCACGATCCAGCGGGCGGAGATCAGGAAGTCGACGGGGCGTGGCTCGCTTGGCATGCGATGGAATCCGCTTTTTCAAGAGCTTTTTTGCCACGGATTTGCACGGATGGACACGGATAAAAGCTTTCGATCCGTGTTATCCGTGTCGATCCGTGGCAAGCGCTTCCTGATTTTCATTTCGCAACGAAATCCGCTGTGCGGAAAATCGGCGAATCAATCATTTGACCCTGCTCACGTACTCGCCGGTGCGGGTATCCACCTTGATGACCTCGTCCTGGTTGACGAACAGCGGCACGCGGACGGTGGCGCCGGTCTCGAGCTTGGCCGGCTTGCCGCCGCCGCCCGAGGTATCGCCGCGCAGGCCCGGATCGGTCTCGACGATTTTCAGTTCCACAAAATTGGGCGGCAGTACCGACAGCGGAATGCCGTTCCAGAACGTGACGATGCACGCCTCCTCGCCCTTTAGCCATTGCGCGGCCTCACCCACCGCGTTCTTGTCCGCAGTGTGCTGTTCGTAGCTCGCGGGGTCCATGAAGTGCCAGAACTCGCCATCGTTGTAGAGATACTGCATGTCGGTGTCGACGACATCGGCGCCTGCCACTGCATCGGTCGACTTCATCGTCTTTTCGGTGGTGCGACCATTCTTGAGGTTGCGGATCTTGATGCGGGTGAACGCCTGACCCTTGCCGGGCTTGATGAAATCCGCGCCGACGATCACGTAAGGATCGCCGTCGACGATGATCTTCAGACCGTTCTTGACGTCGTTGAGACCATAGCTGGCCATGCTGCTCGCTCCGCGGTACCGGTCACCGCCGGCTACGTTCTGACCGCGTGCCGGCGTTTGACCTAGAATGGTGGGCTTTCCAGCCTCGTGGCCGGGACAGACAGACCCTCCATGATAACGGCAATCGGCCAACCCACGCACGCTCCGCCGAACTGGCGACAGTCGCTGCGCGAGGCAGTCACCGATCCGCGCGAACTGCTGGCGCTGCTCGGCCTATCGCATCTGGCGGACCGCCTGCCGGCCGGCGCCGCCGGCTTCCCGCTGAAGGTGCCGCACGGATTCATCGCGCGCATGCAGCATGGCAATCCGTGCGATCCGCTGCTGTTGCAGGTGCTGCCGCAAATCGCCGAATGCCACGAGGTGCCGGGTTTCGTCGACGACGCCGTCGGCGACCTCGCCGCCGTCACCGGGCGTGGCGTGCTGCACAAATACGCGGGGCGCGCACTCCTGATCGCCGCGGGCAGTTGCGCGATCAACTGCCGCTACTGCTTCCGCCGCCATTTTCCGTATGCCGAAGAACTCGCGGCGGCGCACGCGTGGCGCGAAGCGATCGCCTGCGTGGCCGCCGATACCTCGATCCGCGAGGTGATCCTGTCGGGCGGCGACCCGTTGGTGCTGTCGACACAAAAGTTCACAGAGTTCACGGACGCCCTGGCCGGGTTGCCGCACGTGATCCGCCTGCGCATCCATTCGCGGTTGCCGGTGGTGCTTCCCGAACGGATCGACGACGACTTCTGTGCATGGCTCATCAAGCTGCCGTTGCAACGGGTGGTGGTGCTGCATGCGAATCACCCGAACGAGCTCGACGCCAGTGTCAGCGCGGCCTGCAGACGCCTGCGCGAAGCCGGCGCGACGCTGCTGAACCAGTCGGTGCTGCTGCGCGGCGTCAACGACGACGCCGGTGTGCTGGCCGAACTTTCCGAGCGGCTGTTCGCGTTCGGCGTGCTGCCCTATTACCTGCACCAGCTCGACCGGGTGCGCGGCACGGCGCACTTCGAAGTCCTGGATGCGGCGGCCCGCGCACTGGCCGCGGCACTGCGGGAACGACTGCCGGGATACCTGGTGCCGCGGCTGGTGCGCGAAGTTCCGGGCGAGTGCGCCAAGCTCCCAGTGTGACGCCGGTTGCTGGCGCAAGGCTCGCCGATGGGGTACAAAGCCCTGTCGAGCCGGCGGATGGGCGAAATGCCCGGCCCGCTAAGATGGGAAAGTGCTGCGGGCCGGCCTTCAGCTTCCGGCGGGGGCTGACCTTGAAACCGCGCACACCAGCTCGCCAGGAACTTCTGCCAAAGGCTGTCATGTTGCCCGAACCGATCACCAAGCTGCTCATCGCCGAGGACCAGGCCGAGGATGCGGAACAGACCATCAGTGTGCTCCGCAACAGCGGCATTGCGCTGCGCCCGCAACGCATCTCGACGGAAGCGGAACTCGCCGCAAGCCTGGAATCGTTCACGCCGGACCTGGTGCTCGCCAACCCAGACTGCAAGGAAATCTCGATCGAGACGATCGCGCGTGCGCTCAACGCCACCGGCAAGGACGTCGCCCTGCTCGCGCTCACCGATCGTCTGACCGACGACACGGTGGCCGGCATCCTGTCGCACGAAAGCATCCGCGGCATCGGGCTGCGCAACCGCCACGACCAGTTGCAGGCGGTGGTACGCCGCGAACTCGATGCCCTCAACACCCGCCGCAACGTCCGCAAGCTCGAGGCCTCGTTGCGCGAATCCGAGCGGCGCTGCGATGCGCTGCTCGATTCCTCGCGCGATCCGATCGCCTACATCCACGAAGGCACGCACGTGCGCGCCAACAATGCCTACCTCGAGATGTTCGGATTCGGGAACTTCGAGGACGTCGAGGGATTGACCATCCTCGACCTGGTCGCGCCGCAGCACACCGCCGACTTCAAGGATCTGCTGAAGCGCCTCGCGCGCGGCGAAAAACCGCCGGCGAAACTGGATCTCACGGCCCGGCGCGGCGACGGCAGCACCTTCGAGGCGGTGATGGAATTTTCCCCTGCCAGCTACGAGGGCGAGCCCTGCCAGCAAATCGTGTTCCGGCTGCCCGCCGCCGACGCCGGCACCGAAGAGGAACTGCGCCGCCTGAAGACCCAGGATCCGCTGACCGGCCTGTACAGCCGCGCGCATTTCCTCGAACTGGTGGATGAAGCGGTGGCTGGCGCCATCGACGGCGCCAGCGACCAGGCACTGCTGCTGCTCGAACCGGACAACTACCGCGTGGTGCTGAACACCGTGGGGATCGCCGGCGCCGACGACGTGCTCCGGCAACTGGCGGAAACCACCAAGCAGCGTCTGCGCGCCTCGGATCGCGCCGGCCGCATCGGCGACCACTCGTTCGGCATCCTGCTGACCGGCCATGCGCAGGCCGAGGTGCAGCAGGTCGCCGAATCGCTGCGCGCCAGCGTCGAGGCGGCGATCATCGAAGCCGCCGGGCGCTCGACCAGTCTCACCGTCAGCATCGGCGGCAGCCTGCTCAGCGAGAAGAACGCCAAGTCGCAGGTGCTGTTCTCGCTCGCCGACGACGCGCTGCGCGCCGCCTCCGGCCAGGGCGGCAACCGCATCGACATCCACGACCCGGGCGCCGCGGACAAGGCCGAACAGGCGCGCGAGCAGCAATGGCTGGACATGATCGACGCCGCCCTCGCGAACGATGGCTTCGTCCTCTATTACCAGCCGATCGTGAGCCTGCAGGGCGACGAAGGCGAATTCTTCGAGGTGCTGCTGCGCATGCGCGGCCCCACCGAAGAGGTACTTCCCGCGCACTTCCTGCCGATCGCCGAGCGCAACGACCGGATGCTCGCGATCGATCGCTGGGTCGTCGGACGCGCGATCGAGGCGCTCGGGAAGACCACCGCGAACCCTCATCCGACCACCCTGTTCGTCAAACTCTCCACGCTCACCCTGCACGACGAGAGTCTCGCCGACTGGGTGGATGAAAAGCTCGCCGCCTCCAGCGTCCACGCCTCGCAACTCGTGTTCGAGGTCCCGGAATCCAAGGTCATGACCTGCCTCAAGCAGGCGCACGATTTCGTCGAGCGCTGGCGCAAGAGCGGTGGCGCGTTCGAACTGGAACAGTTCGGCTCGGGTCTCAATTCGTTCCAGGCCCTGAAGCACATCGACGCCGATTACCTGAAACTCGACCGCGCGCTCACCGCCGATCTCGCCCACCACTCCGACAACGAGCTGAAGGTGCGCGAGTTGTGCGCGCAGGCGCATGCCGCCGGCAAGCACACCGTCGTCGAGTGGATCGAGGAAGCCGCCAGCATGCCGACCCTGTTCTCGGCTGGAGTGCATTTCGCACAGGGCAACTTTCTGGCCACGCCGGTTTCCGAGATGCGGTACGTGACGTGAGGCTCGGGA
>JBOHYT010000140.1:0-4647 GCA_050738055.1 Rhodanobacteraceae bacterium | reverse complement strand
CGCGCGGCGGGTCAAGACCCGCCCTGCGCGGCTCCCGAGGGGAGAGGCGTTTCGGCAATTCAACGCGTCTCGAAACCGCGCAACTTCTGATCCGGCAGCGACTCGCGCGTGACCGCCTGCACGCGCGCGGCCGGCGGGCCCTGGTGCAGCCAGCGTTCCAACTCGGCGAGTGCGGCATCATCGCCGCAGGCGACGACCTCGACGTTGCCGTCTGCGAGGTTCCTGGCGTAGCCGGAAATGCCGAGCCGCAGCGCCTGTTCGCGGGTCGACGCGCGAAAGAACACACCCTGCACCCGACCGGCCACGAGGAACCGGGCGCAGCCCATGGGTTCAACGCTTCTTCGACGCGGAGGGTGCTGGCCGGTGCATGCCGGTCCCTGCCGCCGCGATCGCGGCGTCGAGCAATTTCGCATCGACCGGGCCGAGGAAATGTTTGGCCACCGTGCCATCCGGCGCGATCAGGTACGTCGTCGGCAGCGCCTCCGGTTGTGGAAAGTCTGCAGGCGGGTGCTCCATGCCCACCACGGCGAGTGGATAATCGACCGGGTGTTTTTTCACGAACTCGAGGATTTCCTCGCGAGGGCTGTCGTCCCAGGCCAGCCCGATCGCCGCAACGTTCTTGTGGCTCGCTACGTACTTCGAAATCGCCGGCATCTCTTCGATGCACGGACCGCACCAGGTCGCCCAGAAGTTGACGATCACCCATTTGCCGCGCTCGTTCGCCAGGTTGAAGGTCTTGCCGTCCAGTGTCTTCACGACGAGCGCCGGGTGCGCCGGCGCGTTCGTCGGCGCCGCCGTCGCGGGCACGCAGGCGATCAGCAACAACGCCGCGACGAGATGCGCCGCAAATCCTGATTGCAATTTCATGATGGCTCTCCTTCGACGGCGCCCTTCGGCCCGGCGAACAGTGACCGCAACGGCTGGTTCAGATTCTCCCGCTCGGCGACCTCGGCCCGCAACAGGACGTCGACGGCTTCGGGCGCGAGGCCGCGCGCCGCGGCCTGCAGCGACATCGCGTCGGTCGGCAGACGGTACCCGCCGATCCGGAACAGATCGTCCACGTACACGCTGTCGAGGTCGCGAATCAGCATCCAGGCGCCCGATGGGTCACGCCGGATCAGCCCCACGCGCCGCAGGTCGTCGAGATAACGCAGCAGCAGGTCGGCGGTCAGGAATGTCTCGCGCTGCGCCAACGTGGCCTCCAGCACGCCTTCGCCGCTTCGTTGGGCGGTCGCGAAGTGCTGCAGCACCCGCAGCAGCCCCACGAATTCGCAGCCCTCGGGCAACAGTTCGTCCGGATGACGATACTCGAACGTGGTCATCGCGGCGGTCAGGGTGGCGCCCAGCAGGATGATCACCCACGACACGTACACCCAGATCAGGAAGATCGGAATCGCCGCGAGCGCACCATACACTTGGTTGTAGTTCGCAATGTTGCCCACGTACAGCGCGAACACGGTGCGCGCCAGCTGGAACACCACTGCGGCGGCGAGCGCGCCGATCACCGCATGGCGCCAGCGAACCCGGCGGTTCGGCACCAGCGCGTACATCAGCGCCAGCCCGACCCAGGAACTGAAGAACGGCGTCAGCTTGATCACGCTCAAGCCGAATACCCCGCTGCGGCTGGCGGTACGCAGGAATGGCTGGGCAAACACCCACGAGCTGGCCGCGACCGCGAGCACGATCAGCACGGGGCCCAGCGTCAGCGCCGCACAGTACATCAGGAAACGCGAGCTGCCCTTGCGCCGGACCGGGACGTGCCAGATCCGGTTCAGCCCCTCCTCGATGCCAGCCATCATGAAAACTGCGCTGACGAACAGCACGAGGATGCCGATCACGGTGAGCTTGCTGGCGTTGTCCGCGAACTGCAGCAGGTAGTTCTGCGCGGCTTCGCCGGCGCCCGGCACGAAATTGCGGAAGATGAAGTTCGACAGGTTCTCGCGCAAGCTCGTGAAGGCGGGGAACAGCGACAGCATCGCCAGTACCTCCACCAGCAGCGGCACGATCGCGAACAACGTCGTGAAAGACAATACGCCGGCGGTCTCGAAACAGTTGTCTTCCCAAAAGCGCCGCCACAGGAAATGCGCGAACGCCCGCATGCGATCGCGGCGTTCGGGCCAGGGGGTGGCGGACAGCGGGCTCACGCTGCGAGACTAGTGCAACCGTGGCGCGAAAGCATGGCGGTGGACGGTGCCCATGTCGGTCGTTCAGGCGGCTGTCGTGTCGATTGATACTCCGGGTGTGCCCCGCCAGTGTGGGCATGCGCCGGTTTTTGCTTTGGCGCATCGCGGGTTCACCAAACAAGGTGGTCGATGGATATTCTGGTGGTCTACTACAGTCGCAACGGTCATGTCGCGCAACTGGCGCGCCTGATCGCGCGTGGCATCGAGGAAGTCGAAGGCGTGCGCGCGCGGATCCGCCAGGTGCCGCCGGTTGCGCCGGTTACGCAAAGCGCGCAGCCGCCGGTGCCGGAAGCAGGCGCGCCGTACGTGGAACTCGCGGACCTGCACGAGTGCGCCGGAGTGGTCGTCGGCAGCCCCACGCGTTTCGGCAACATGGCCGCACCGATGAAGCACTTCCTCGATTCCACACCCGCGGAATGGGTCTCCGGTGCGTTGGTCGGCAAGCCTTGTGCGGTATTCACCTCCACGTCCACGATGCACGGCGGCCAGGAATCGACGCTGTTGTCGATGCTGCTGCCGCTGCTCCACCACGGCATGCTGGTCGTCGGCATTCCCTTCACCGAGCCGGCGCTCAACACCACCCGCACGGGCGGCACCCCGTACGGCGCCAGCCACGTCAGCGGGGTCGGCGGCGTCAATCCGATCAGCGATGACGAGCGCACGCTGGCGCGTGCGCTCGGTCGGCGCGTCGCCGACGTCGCGCGGCGTCTGGCCGCCACGCCATGAACATCCGCCTCGCGCAACGGATCGGCTTCGCCGCATGGGCGACACTCGCGGTGCTGCAGGTCGTGTGGCACGGGTGGTGGTTGCCGCCGCACGGCGTACCCGTCGCGGTGGTGCTCGCGATCGCGCTGCTCCCGTTGGCCGTACCGCTGGTGTACTGGCACAACCCGGCGCGCGCGCTGATCGTCGCGGGAATGATCAGCCTGCTGTATTTCTGCCACGGTGTCGCCGAAGCCTGGGCGGCGCCCGCGGAGCGGCCGTTCGCATGGATCGAGATCACCCTCGCCGTGGTGCTGGTACTTTCTTGCGCACGCAAGCCGCGGCGGCGCAAAGCATCTGCTTGACCCTCTCCCTTGGGAGCGTGACTTGGAGGCCGAATCGCCATGAGCTTTGTCCAGACCGCACCGCAGCTCGGCCACCCGTGGCGCGAAGACCGGGTGTTGCGCGCTTGGCTGGCGCGGGTGCTACCCGAACCGCAGCGCCGCGCCGCGGAAGCCGGTTTCGTCGCGCTCGGCGACTATGCGTTGCACGCCTACGCGCGCCAGACCGCAACGACGCCGAGCGAGCCGCGGCTCACGCACTGGGATGTCTGGGGCAACCGGATCGACCGCATCGAGTTGACCGAAACCTGGCGCGAAGGTCCTGCGATCGCCGCGCGACAGGGCGTCGTCGCCGACGGCCACGACGGCGCACTCGGTGAATTCGCGCGCGTGCAACAGTTCGCGAAGGTGTACCTCTACCACGCCGCCAGCGCGTTCTATGACTGCCCGCTGGCGATGAGCGACGGCGTCGCCACGGCGCTGCGGGACGCGCCGAATGCGGAGCTGCGCGAGCGCGTGCTGCCGCATCTGCTGAGCCGCGACCCGGCGACGTTCTGGGTCAGCGGCCAGTGGATGACCGAAAACACCGGCGGTTCCGACGTCGCGATGAGCGAAACCGTCGCGCGGCGCGACGCCGACGGTTCGTGGCGGCTCACCGGCCGCAAATGGTTCACCTCGGCGATCAACGCGGAAATCGCGTTGGCGCTGGCGCGCCCTTCCGGCAACCCGGAAGGCGCCGACGGCCTCGCGCTGTTCTGCATCGAAACCCGCAACGCCGATGGAAGCTGGAACGGCATCACGATCGACCGTCTCAAGGACAAGCTCGGCACCCGCGAACTCCCGACGGGCGAAATCCATCTGCAGGACACCCGCGCCGAACTGGTCGGCGAGGCGATGCACGGCGTGCGCGCGATCGCACCGGTGCTGCAGGTCACAAGATTGTGGAATGCGTTTGGATCGCTCTCCACGATGCAGCGCTGCCTTGCGCTGACCCGCGACTACGCGGGCCGCCGCAAGGCGTTCGGCCATCCGTTGCTCGATCAGCCGTTGTTCGCGGACGCACTGGCCGGTTGGCAAGCGGAGTTCGAGGCGGCGTTCGGACTGGCGATGCAGGTCGCGCTGCTGCTCGGCCGCGTCGAATCCGGCAAGGGCAACGAACGTGACCACGCCCTGCAGCGGCTGCTGACGCCGCTGGCGAAACTGTGGATCTGCAAGCTCGGCGTGCACATCGCCTCCGAGACGGTGGAAGCGATCGGCGGCATCGGTTATCTCGAAGACAGCGGCATCCCGCTGCTGCTGCGCGATGCCCAGGTTTTCCCGATCTGGGAAGGGGCCAGCAACGTGCAGGCGCTGGACTTCCTGCGCGCGCTGGCACGGCATGGTATGCAGCCGTTGCGGCAGGCCGTGGATGGATGGCTGGA
>JBOHYT010000139.1:0-5765 GCA_050738055.1 Rhodanobacteraceae bacterium | reverse complement strand
TCAGCTTCAGATCGGAGAGCCGCCAGACCTGCGCGACATGGCTGACCTGCGCGCCCATCATGTCCGCGCTGCCGGTGACGACACGGTCGAGCTTCGGGATGATCGCAAGGCTGTACGGGCGAATATTTGGGTAGCCGGGCACGGCCGCCGAAGCCGCCCTCACGACCTTGCCTTGCGGATCGAATTCGACCAGCCCGCCCGCGGCATGGTTGAACCCACTGGAATACTGCAACGTCGCCAGCGTGTCGCCGTTGGGAAGATAGACAAACGAGTGCGGATAGCCAAAAGCGCCGACGCTGCCGAATTTCCGCACGAGCCTCGGATGCATGGGATCGTGCAGATCGAATACATAGGTACGATTCCCGAACCAGTCGTTGGCGTAGAGGACATCGTTCGGTGGTTCCGCGTAGTTCGTGTGATGCGCCATCACCGCCGGTCCGACGGGCAGCATCGCCACGAGCTTCCCGAACGAAGGGCCCGGCTGCACGTCGAACACGGCGAGGAAGTCGTTGCCCAGTCCGAGTCGATTGCGTCGTGCAGCAATATCCGCCGGAGTCATCGCCGTATCGGCGACATGGGGATGACTGGATTCCATCGCCCACACGAAAAGATAGTGGCTGGAGTCCGGCGCCGCTGTCGCGACCAGCGGACACATCAGGGTCAGCAGCAGCAAGCCGTGGAACAGTATCTTCTTCATGACCCGTTACCTCGCTGGTTGAGAATCACTGCACATTCGATGGCGCTTGTCGCATCAATTGCCATGGTGGAACGGCGTCGGATTCCTTGTCGTGTTACTCCACGCGGATGACGCCCATCATGCCTCCATCCTCGTGTTCCAGCATGTGGCAATGGAACACGAAGGTGCCTTTGGGCACGTGCCGGAAATCGAGGATCACCTTGGTGATGCTCGGCTCGAGCAACGGATAGTCCGGGTCGCGCGGATTCGGCAAAAGCTTGCCGACAGGCATGAACGCCGTGTCCACCGTGGCCGGTATCCCGCTGTAGTCGCGTTCCTGCACGAAGGCCATCTGGTGGATGTGGAATGCGTGTGTTTCCAGCGTGGCATCGATCAGGTACCACACCTCGACGGCGCCCTGCTTGACCACGATGTCGGGATTCGACGGCACCGTTGCACCGGGACGGAACGCCGGCCAGAAGGGATGCTCACGGAAGTTCGGGTTGGTCGTGTCGGTGATGTAGTAGGCAGCGTGCAGCGGAATCTTGCCTCGCCCGGGGAACGTGTACTGGGTAAAGGTAATCGCGCGCCGGTGCACCAGCTTCGGGTGCGCGCGCACCCAGGCGACCAGCTTCGCCGCCGGCGTATCCACGATCGCCACCGGTGTGGCATCCAGCGCATGGGCCGTTCCGCTCCCCGTCGTCGCGGCCACGCCACTGATGCGCAGCAGGTCGTGATGCAATTCGAGATACTGGCGGGCGCCGCCGCAGAAAGGCTCGCTGGAGAGAACCAAATGCTCACCCGGCGCCGCAGCCAGCAGCACACCGGCGCGCGACATGGGTGCCAGCATCAATTCGCGCATCGCTATGTAATGCGCATACGGGTGCTGCATGTTGCCGGAAACCGGCACGCCGTCGCGCTCCACGACCTGGAATTCCACTGTGTGGCCTTGCGCGTCGCGCAGGCGCAGCAGCTTGGAGGAATCCGAAGTCGCGTTCACGATCCGCAGCAACTGCGTGCGACCGGCCGCAACGCTTAGCGTGGCCGGTACATCCGCACCGTCGACGCTGACCCGCGACTCCGCGAAGAGTCTGCCCATGCAACCGGTCGGATCGAGCTTGACCCCGGCGACGTCCATCGGAAAGGTGACCGGCCACGGCGGTGGATCGAACGGATCGTAGTGAACCGGCGCGGCCGGCTTGCGCGCCGCTTCGTGGGCCGCGCTGGCCACGAACAAGGGCCCGGGATCCGGCGCCTTCGCGTCGGCCGCCAATGGCGTCCGGTACTGCAACAGCAGCACGTGCTGGTCGGCGCGCGGAATCTGCGGCGCGTCCGGGTCCACGATCCACACCCCGGCCAAGCCGCCCGCGACCTCGGCATACGCCATACCGTGCGCGTGCGGGTGGTAAATATACGTGCCGGGTGGCTGCGTGACCGGAATGGTGATCCGATATTCGCAGGCATGCATCGGCGTGCTCAGGGCCGAGAGGAACACGTTCTCCTCCGACGCCGGACCCTCGAAGCCATGCAGGTGCAGATTCGTGTCCACGGCCGCCACGTGGAAATGGCGGTCGTCGATCGTGTGGTTGAGATAGCCGACCCAGTGCTGCACCGGCACGTTCGGCATGTGCATCGGCTTGCAGGCCGGAATTGCAGTCGAGGGCACGCTTTCGCCGGGACTCTGGCTCGCGATGTCGTTCACGATCCGGATCGCAAAGTGCTCGCCGCGCCGCACGTGGATCGCCGGTGCGACGTCATGCACCACGCCCTGCCAGCGATAGACATAGCAAAACCGGTTGCCGCTCTCATTCGTGTGCACGGCAAGAATCAGCTCGCGGTCGCCCGAGGCGTCCAACGGTACCCGCCACATATTGACGGCCTGCGGCTCGACGACATTCATCGAATGCGTGATCGGACCGCATGCACCGACGGCAGCCGGCACTGTCGCCGCCAAGCTCGCACGCGGCACCACGCCGATCGCAGACAAAACCACGAGTGCCAGCACCCCGGATGGGCAGCAACAACCGATTTCCATCCAACCAGGCTTGATTATCATGGTGCTACTCCACGCGGATGACGCCCATCATCCCGTGATCCTCGTGATAGAGCATGTGGCAGTGGAAAACGAAACTGCCCTTCGGCACGTGCCGGAAATCGAGGATCACCTTGGTGATGCTCGGCTTGAGCAAAGGATAGTCCGGGTCACGGGGGTTCGGCAGCAGCTTGCCGACTGGCATGAACGTGGTGTCCACCGCCACCGGTATTCCGGTGTAGTTGCGTTCCTGCACGAAGGCCATCTGGTGGATGTGGAACGCATGCGTTTCCAGTGTGGTATTGATCAGGTACCAGACCTCGATAGTGCCTTGCTTGACGACGATGTCCGGGTTCGACGGCACCATCGCGCCGGGCTGGTAAACCGGCCAGAACGGCCGCTCTTGGAAATCCGGATTGGTCGTATCGGTGATGTAGAAAGCGTCGTGCGCTGGAATCTTGCCGTGGCTGGGGAAGTTGTATTCGGTGAAGGTAATCGCACGCCTGTGGGCTTGCGACGGATGCGTTCGCACCCAGGCCACGAGCTTCGCCGCCGGCGTAGCGGCCGCGTCCATCGGCTTCGAGGCAAGTGCATGCGCAGCCCCTGATGCCTGTGCGCCGGCACGAATCCGCAGCAGATCGTGATGCAGCTCGATGGATTCATCGTCGCCCGCACAGAAGGGCTCGCTGGACACCGTGAAGGTCGTCCCCGGCTTGGCGGTCACCAATACGGCGGCACGCGACATCGGCGACAGCATGAGTTCCTTCATGTCGAGGTAATGCGCATACGGCTGTTGCATGTCTCCGGAAACCGGCACGCCGTCACGCTCCACGACCCGGAACGTCATCGCGCGGCCTTGCGCATCGCGGAGGCGCAGGAGCTTGGAGGAATCCGAAGTCGCATTGACCAGGCGCAGCAACTGCGTGCGATTTGCCGGGACTTGGAGCGACGCGGGCGAGTCCGCGCCATCGATGCTGATGACTGGCTCCGGGTGGATCTCGCCCATGCAGCCGTTCGGGTTCAGTGTGATCCCGCCTGCGCGCAAAGGAAGGCTTACCGGCCACACCGGCGGATTGAATGGGTCGTAGTGGGCCGGGGCTTCCGGTTTGCTGGCGCCTTCGTGCGCCTCGCTCGCCGCCACCCACGCCTTCACGGACGCATGGTCCAACGGCCGCATGTCCCCGGCGAATGGTATGGCGTAGCGCAGCACGAGCACATGCTGGTCGGTGCGCGGAAGCTGCGGTGAATCGGGGTCCACGATCCACACGCCGGCCAAGCCGCCTGCCAGTTCATCGTCCGACGAACCGTGCGCATGCGGGTGGTACAGGTACGTGCCGGGCGGCTGCGTGCGTGGAATGGTGACGTTGTATTCGCACGCGTGCATTGGCGTGCTCAGGGTCGAGAGGAACACGTTTTCGTCGGATGCCGGGCCTTCGAATCCGTGCAGGTGCAGGTTCGTGTCAACCTGCTGCGGCGCGAAATAGCGATCGTCGATCGTGTGATGGAGATAGCCGATCCAGTGCTGCGCCGGCTCGTTCGGCATGTGCATCGGCTTGCAGGCCGGAATCGCGGTGGAAGGAACGCTTTCGCCGGGGCTCCGGCTGGCGATATCGTTCACGATGCGGATCGCGAAGCGCTCGCCGCGCCGCACGTGGATCGCGGGCGCGATGTAGTGCGCCACGCCCTGCCAGCGATAGACATAGCAATACCGGCCGCCGGCGTCCGCGTGCACGGCAAGGATCAATTCGTGCTCGCCGGAGGCGTCCAACGGCGCTTCCCACATGTCCACCGCCTGCGGCGCGACGACATCCGCAGAATGCGTGAGCAGGCCGCACGCACCGGCGACAGGCGGCGCTACGGCGGCAAGGCTGGCCTGTGGCGCCAAGCTGGTCGTGCACAACACCAACAGCGTCAGCGCCGCGGAGGCGCCTCCGCATCCTGACTTCGTTTTCAGCAGGTCAAGCGTCATGGAACTCTCCTCCATCGTGGCGCTTCGCGCCGGGGCCTCGCAAAATCCAAGGCAAGAGCCATTCGAAATCAGTCCTTACGTGACGCCGCGTACGCCGCCACGTCGACCATGTCTTTCAGCGTGAGATGCGCGACTTCCGCGCGCATCGGCGCTGCGCCCGGGTTGGTGCGCTTGCCTTCGCGGAACAGGATCAGCTCGCGTGCAATGAACGTCGGCGAGCGGCCGGCGAGATACGGAATATCGCCGACGCCCTGCAGCTTCGCGCCATGGCAGGATTCGCAAGCCGGCGCAGCAGCCGTGCCTTTTGCCGCGATCACCGCACCGCGCGCGATGCTGCCAGGCGGCACATAGGCGGTGTACACGAAGCGCTCGCTGCGATGTTCGCCGCCTCCCGGCGCAACCTCGATGATGCGCTCCCCGATGGGCTCGCGCGCGCCGTTTGGGTCAGCCGTCAACTGGTAGTCGTCCCAGTGCGTTTTCGCCACCGTCGCGCCTTCGATGACGCGCACGTGCGGCGTGAACTTCAGCTTCGAGAAATACGCGACGGCGGCCTGCTCATCGGCCGCATCGAGATTGCGGGCTTCTTTCGGCATCACTTCGTTGTCGCGCTGGCCGTCGCGGAATGCCTGCAACTGTTCGCGCAGATACGCCTCTGAAAGTCCCGCCAACGAGGCGCTTGACGGAAAGCCTTCGCCGCCCACCTTGTGGCAATAGCCGCAGGCCCATGCTGGCTTGCGTCCGAACGCCACGATATGCGGCATCGGCGGGTGATCGTGCGGAAACCAGTCGGCAGCCTCGAAACCAGTGTCGAGTTGCGCGACCGTGTAGGTTTGCGTGCTGCCCGGCACGTGCAACGACTGGCTCATGTCGGGCTTTGCCGCCTGCGAAGACTTCGGAACGCTGGGATCTGGCGAATGGGATTTGGGAAACGCCCAGGCTTCGGCCGCGTGGATCGCGGCATCGGACGATGATGTCGCGGCGCCGTTTGCAGCACCCATGCTTGCGCCGGCGGCCAGCAGCGAAACCATGATCGTCGCGATGGCGAGCGACACTTCGGATTGCGTACGCATGACGACCCCTTGCGAGAA
>JBOHYT010000138.1:0-1758 GCA_050738055.1 Rhodanobacteraceae bacterium | reverse complement strand
CGTATCGACTCGACGCGACTTCCAGGGACGGTACCAGGGTTCCGGTCACCGTGATTGCGCTGCAGGGCGTGACGCCGAACGGCGTGCGTCCGACGATCCTGTACGGCTACGGCGGCTTCGGCATCACCACCGCGCCGCGTTTCCTCGGCTCGACGCTGGCGTGGCTGGAACGCGGCGGGGTGTATGCGGTCGCCAACATCCGCGGCGGCGGCGAGTTCGGCGAGGGCTGGCACGCGGCCGGGATGCTGTCGAAAAAGCAGAACGTGTTCGACGATTTCTACGCGTCGGCGCAGGCACTGGTGCAACACCACTGGACCGATCCCGCGCACCTCGGGATCCTCGGCGGCTCCAACGGCGGCCTCCTGATGGGGGCCGCGCTGACCCAGCACCCCTCCGAGTACCGCGCGGTGGTTTCGCTGGTCGGCATCTATGACATGTTGCGGGTGGAGCTGTGGCCGAACGGTGAGTACAACATCTCGGAATACGGCACCGTCACCAAACCGGCCGATTTCAGGTGGCTGTATGCCTATTCGCCGTTGCAGAATGTCAAGAAGGGCACCGCATACCCGGCGGTGCTCCTGATCACCGGCGTCAACGATCCGCGGGTCGCGCCGTGGCAGTCGCGCAAGTTCGCCGCGGCGCTGCAGGCCGCGACTTCTTCCAGGCAACCGGTCCTGTTGCTGACGCGGATGAACGAAGGCCACGGCGTCACCGCGTCCTTCAGCCAGCGGGTCGGCAACGCCGCGGCGACCCTGGCGTTCTTCGCGCAGGAACTCGGGCTCGGCAACCCGCCGGAGCCCGCCCGGTGACGTTGGAGTGCGTCGAGGTCGAAACCGCAGCCGACCCGCGCCATGCGGTGATCTGGCTGCACGGACTCGGCGCCGATGGCCACGATTTCGAACCGCTCGTGCCGCAACTGGCGCGGCCCGGATGGCCGGCGTTGCGATTCGTGTTTCCGCACGCGGCGATCCGCCCGATCAGCCTCAACGGTGGCTTGCCGATGCGCGGCTGGTACGACATCGCGGGCTTCGATCTTTCCCAGAGGCAGGACGAGCCGGGGATCCGCGCGTCGATCGGCGACATCGACAGGCTGATCGCCCGTGAAGTTGCGCGCGGCGTCGCCGAATCGGACATCGTGCTGGCCGGCTTCTCGCAGGGCGGCGCGACCGCACTGGCGACGGGCCTTCGGCATCCCCGGAAACTGGCGGCCATCGTCGCGCTGTCGTCGTACCTTCCGATCGCCGAAACCACCGCGGACGAGCGCAGCGAGGCCAATGCGGCGACGCCGATCTTCATGGCGCACGGGACCTACGATCCGGTGGTGCCGCAGGTGCTCGGGCAACGCTCGCGGGATGCCCTGCAGGGATGGGGCCATTCCGTCGCCTGGCACAGCTACCCGATGGCGCACCAAGTGTGTCCGCAGGAAATCGCGGACTTGGGGGACTTCCTGGAAGCGCGCCTGCGGTAAATGCATTGGGCTGAGGCATTTCGTGGCCCCGGGCCCTGCGATCCCGGCACCAGGTTGTACCGATAACACGGATTTCGCTCCCGATCCGCGTCGGTCCGCGTAAATCCGCGTCCAGGCTCTCTCTGCTCTCCGCAAAGCGAGTGCCCCAGCATTACGGGACACGGTGATTCTCGCTGAAGTTCAACAAACCACATCGTCATTCCGGGGCCGGCCGCGCTCTTGGCGGACGGCCCCGGAATTTTGGGTGCTGGTCTGGGTTCAAGACTGTTGAAGATCAGTGCCAAGCAGGT
>JBOHYT010000137.1:0-7609 GCA_050738055.1 Rhodanobacteraceae bacterium | reverse complement strand
CGGTCTATCACCCGACCGCGATTCCGCAACTGATCATCGAATGCTTCGACAGCCTGCTGGAAAAGGCGCGCGCCATCGAGGATCCGTTCGAGCAGGCCTTCTTCATCATGGTGCAGTTGCCTTACCTCCAAGCCTTCGAGGACGTCAACAAGCGTGTCTCGCGGCTCGCCGCCAACATTCCGCTGATCAAGCAGAACCTGGCGCCGCTGTCGTTCGTCGATGTGCCAGAAGAGTCCTACACCGACGGCATACTGGCGGTATACGAACTCAACCGTGTCGACTTGCTGCGCGATGTCTTCATCTGGGCCTACGAGCGTTCGTGCCGACGCTACACGCTGGTCAAACAGGCGCTGCCCGAGCCCGACCCGCTACGACTGCGTTACCGGGATGCGCTGATGCACGTCGTGGCCGACATGGTCCGTAACGGTTCTGCCATCACCCCGAACCGCATCCGCCAACTGGCCGGGGTATCGGTCGCGCCTGCGGACATGGCCGAGTTCGTTGCCTTGGCCACCAGCGAGCTGCTGCACCTGCACGAGGGCAACATCGCACGCTACCGGCTGCGCCCGTCCGAATTGCAGCGATGGCGCGAGGGGAACCCCGCGTGAGCGTGCGAGGTACCCTGGCGGCGCAGGTCTACAGCATCGCGTTGGCAGTGATTCTGTGGTTCATCGCGCAGGTGTTCCGCTAGCTGTTCGGACCGAAATACCACGGCATCGAACATACTGTCCACTGGCTCACCCTCGCCGTGTCCGGATTGGCGCTCCCCCGTCGCCGCGGGCAGCATACTGACCGCGCTGGTTAACCCTTGGATGCGCGTCGGTTTCGAGGTAGCGGGAGTGATGGTGCTGGTGGTCGCGTCTGCAACATTGACCGTGCACCCGGGACCAATCGGCATGCCGTTGGCGTATTCGGAATGATTAATGGCCGTTCTCGGTTACAGTCTCATCATCGGCGCATGTTACCCCAAATTTGCGGCGGAGGCCCTATGACGATGCCGGAGCTCGACCAAGCCCAAAGCTACATCGCTTGGAAAGCTTGGAATCCTGAGAAATTTGGTCGCTACAGCAATAGCGACCGCGTCCACTTCGCCGCAGAACTAAAGGTTGCGGGGGTTTACATCACCCAAAACACAAAAGTTCTCGAGGTTGGATTCGGGAATGCCAGCTTTGCCGGTTGGGTCCGCAGCATTTCCCCGCACTACGTGGGGACCGAGGCCAACCACGAGCTCGTGGCCAGAGCAGGACGACTGGGAATAGAGGCCCACCTTGGCACCTTCGATCTAGAGACGATTGCCAACGGCAGGCAGTTCGACTTGATAGCGATCTTCGATGTACTTGAACATCTCGCAATATCAGACATTCTTACTGTGTTGACGTCCGCAGGGCACTGCTTATCTGACGCGGGTCGCATCGTATTCCGCGTCCCAAGCGGGGATAGTCCGTTTTCCGGATCCTTGATGTACGGCGACATCACCCACCGAACCAGGCTTGGCAGCAAAGCGATTTTCCAGCTCGCGGAACTCACTGGACTCGAAGTGATTTCGGTTCACGATGCAGCCTTTCCAGTATTCGGCCTAGGGGTGCTACCCGCAATCAGAAGAATAGCGATCAGTCCGTTACGGAAGGTGATTGGCGGACTTATTAATGCCGTTTTCAATGGCAACGAGCGAGCAATCATGAGCCTGAACTTGGTAGCGTCGTTGCGGCGCGCCCCTTCGAACGAGACAAAAGCTGCTCGTAAACCGTGAGGTAGGAGTCCAACGCAGCATTTTCGCTGAAAATCGACGCCACAGCATGTCTTCCTGCCTTCCCCAAGCGTTCCCGCTCACGAGGAAACTTGGCAAGACGCTCACACGCCCCTGCGATATCGCGCAGAGAGCCGGATTGTACAAGGATTCCGTTCTCACCGTTTACGACCACATCCTGAATACCAGTCACATCGAACGCGACTACCGGTTTGGCGCAGGCCATCGCCTCCAACGCCGAATATCCGAAACCCTCGTACCTGCTTAGGCTGATGACCAAATCCGAGGCACGGTATTGTTCGACTAGTTCTGCGACGGAAAGCCCTGATTTCCAGGTTATTCCCTTGCTGCCAAAGCGCCGGCCGCCGCGCAATCCGCTGACAACGGTAATAAGGAACTTTGATCCAAGAAGAGCTCTTAATTCGGGCAAAAGGTCCATACCCTTGCGCCTTGAATCATTGCCTACAATCAAGACGCGCATGCATCCATCGCTCGGGCTTGGTACGCAACGCGGACTGAAAATGTCGGTATCGACCCACCCATGGATCACGTGCGTACACGGCAAGCGAAAGCGGGCGCGGAAGTCCGCGACAGCCGAAGGAGTCATCGCTACGACGGAAGCAGCGCACTCGAACGATTTTCGCTCATATGCCCCAATCAAATTGTCGTGGTAAACCTTTTGAGCAAACGTCTTCCACTCGGGGAATCCACAGTGGTAGACGCAATGAAACGCAGTTACGACCAACGGGATATGCTTGCGGGCAAACGCAAATCCGTTCCAACTATTCGCATGAACGATATCGGTCTCTCGAGGCGGATGGATTGTCCGCAGCAATCCCGGGGAAAATTCGTATCGGTGATGGAACCACTGCAGTTGTGCATCAACGCCCCGCGCGCGCAGCCCCGCCACAAGTCTTTCGACGTACACATCACTTCCGCTGCGCGCCCGGACTGTAGGGAACCAGATTCTCATGGCTGCGTGGTGGGCGTCGAGGCTATTTCGCGGAATATGGTGGCCATTACGAACGCAGCATCTGACCAGCTGTGCAATGGTTGGCGCGGCACAGGCGGCGGCTCGGCGAGTGCGCATTCAAGCCCCTGCGCAATCGCTACGGGCGTCGACGCCACATAGACTACCCCGTCACCACCCGACTCCCGCAGTTCCGGAAGATCGGTAGCTACTACCCTGCAACCATACGAGAGCGCCTCTCCCAGTGGGATCCCATACCCTTCGTACACGGATGGAAACAAGAGCGCTTCTGCGTTGGTATACAACGTCGCCAGAGTCACGTCATCAACGTATCCGACGGGCCTCAGCCAGTCGCTATCACTATTTCTCGACGCGGTCGAGTCCGTTTTTCCCCAGCCTTGCGCTCCGACCATGACAAGCTCATGTTCCATCAAGCGGCCTCGGCTTTTCAACATGGCGACCGCACTTATCGCTCCCTTCAGGTTCTTGCGCGGTTCGCGAGTACCAACGGTAAGTACATAGGGCCCCCTGATGCCAAGCTGGTGCAACAGGGCTCTGGCCGTGGCTTGGTCTGGCAATGGGCGCCGCGGGGGGACCGCAGGCAACGCGACTGCGTCGGCTCGACGGCCCAACAGCGCATGCAGTCGGTGTGCGGTGCCCTCTGAAATCGTGATCACGCGCTTCGCCGCAAGTACGTCCGCTGCAAACCAGTGCCGATGGGCGGCTCGCGTCAACGGCGCCATGGTCTGGGGGAAAAGCAGATGGTTCAAATCATAAACCGTTGCTACACAAGGCAACTTCCCGATGCGCGATGGTAACAAAGTATTGGACGCCCAAAATACGTCGAGCCCGTCAGATCGCACTAGCGCGCCGAGCCTGTAATGAATCCACATGGGCGTCGGCAGCACGCTATACACCGGATGCGCATCGCGTCGCACAAACCAGCGTGCAGACGGCAATCCGCAATCAAAGTTCTGACGACCATAGAGAAAAAATCGCGCCTCGGGCAGCGCTTCATCGAGCGGCTGCAGCATGGAATGCACGTAACGGCCGATTCCGCTCGCGTTGGGTAGCAATCGGCTGCCATCAATCCCTATCCTCATCGCCCCCTCGGATATGCGCGCGATTTCATAACGACCTCGCGGTGGCTGCGAATCCCCGATGGAGCACGAAATGACGCACGCAGATTAGCGGTCAACCTGGTATCTCAGTTCAGAAAGCTTCATTTCTGTGCAGCGCCAGCATGTGGGAAGAACTCCACAACGACCGCCCCGGTGCCACGCCCGCCTCTACGCCGCGCGATCCAGGCACCGCGGCGAGTCGTTCGGTGAACACGTCAGTACCGCTGCCTGTTCGTACGGTGGGAAACCAGACGGCGGGGGCACGCTCGCCGCTCACGGTTGGCTCGGCTCGATTCGATTCGATAGATGAACGTCGGAATGACCCGCCCGAGCGGAATCAGCAGCCAGTCCGGCGTTGCATCGAGCGTGCGCCGGGCAAGCGATCCGGGCCGTTCGATCTCGAACGTCGCGTGCGATGCCTCGATGCAGAGGTTGCGGGAGATGAAACCGGCGAGAGCCCACGTTGTGCGCGAGCACGACACCCGGCGAAATTGACAACGTGGCATGATAATGTCAGTGTTTTAGCGTCTGTCATAAAACGCGTGCAATGACATGAATGAGCATACCACGCGTTTGAGCAAGGAAGGGCGCATTCTGATACCGGCAGCGATCCGCAACGCGCTCGGGTTCGAAGCCGGTGAAACGCTGAACCTGTCCGTCGTCGATGGCGAAGTGCGGATTACCCGGCGGCTGGACGCGATCCGCAGCTTGCAAAAACGCTTGGCGCGGCTGCGCGACCCGAACCACCCGGCGGTGGATGAGCTGATCCGCGAACGTCGCGCTGCTGCCGGGCGCGAATGACGGCCCTCGTTTACGACGCGTCGGCGCTGTTGGCGGTCGTTTTTGCCGAGCGCGGCGCCGACCGTGTGATGCAACATCTGGCCACGCCCGGCGGCGAAGCCAGCGCAGTGAACTGTCGGAGGTGGGAGCCAAGCTCGCCGAACGAGGGCTGCGCCGCGCAAGGATTGCAGCGGAACTGGCGACGTTCGGCCTGGAGGTGGTGCCATTCGACGAGGCTCAAGCCAACCTGGCCGCGGAGCTTCGACCCGATACCCGCAAGCTTGGCCTCTCCCTGGGCGACCGCTGCTGCCTGGCGTTGGCGCGCCTGCACGCAGCGCGCGTGATCACGGCAGACGCGGCGTGGCGCAAATTGCAAGGGTTTGACGTCATCGCGGTCCGCGACCGTTGATCGCACCTGCATCGTCAAGCACGGTCAATTCGGTAAATCAGCGTCGGGATGACTCGCCGTAGCGGCGCAAGCATCCAGTCCGGCGTTGCATCGAGCACACGGCGTCCAAGCGATCCGGGCCGTTCGATTTCGAGCGTTGCGTGCCAGGCCTCGATGCAGAGGGCCGGTAGTGCGTGGCGAGCCGGAGCGTGCGCACAAGCAGGCGCGGGCGGGCACAAACGTACGGGCATTCAGGACTTTTGGGTAGAACACACAAAGTACACTTGATATTGCCATCGGACCGGCCAGCACGGCAACACCATAGCTTGTGCGGCACGCACAGGCCAAGTCCAAGCGGCACCATGACGAATCCATCCCCAACTGAGTGGATGCAGGTCTCGCCATTTCTTGAGTACATGCAGCCCTGCATCTTCCAATATCGCGGTCCATTCGCCTATTGACCGCACGGTCTCCCGTACCGCGACTTGCCCGGTACCACCATAGAAGCCCAACCTCCGAGTAAGAAACCCGGCATTTGGCACCAGGATCAGGAATGTCGCATCTGACTTGGCGACGCGTATCATCTCCTTCAGTGCGCGTGCCTGATCGAGGAAATGTTCCAGCGAACCCATGCATGTCACAAGATCAAATTGGCTGTTACCGAAAGGTAACTCTTCGGCCACCCCTTGCCGAATGTCGGCCCCCGAAAGCTTCACCCGAGCATATTCGGCGGCACGGCCGGAAATATCGATGCCAGCAGGATGGGCGCCGCGCCGTTGCAATTCCAGCAACCACTCGCCTCTCCCGCAGGCAACATCCAGAACCGATTTGTCCTGAAGCACCCCCAACCGCGATGCCACTTTGCGCATGTGCCAAGGCAACGCCGACGTGTCGGAATTGTGCGCGTAATATTCTTCGTCGTAGAAACGTTGAACCTGATGATGGTCAGGCATCGGCGTTCTCCATCACTTCGACCGTTGTCCCGGGTTCGCGCACGAGAGATGTCCGCTCGTGTTGCCGCAAGGGCACTCGAGCAGACGCTCGATCTTCATCGCCTTCCAGTTGCGCGAAGGCAGATCCAGCACCGCATGCGGTTGGCGCTCCAGCGTGTGCGCGTTCATGGGAGCAGCTTAGGGAAACTCTGATTTTGCTTCGTGGTCGAAGGGTTGACCAACGATGGGGAGTGTAGCCGATGGCACCGAAGCAGCTGACGCTGGCCACGCAGGCGGATGCCCGGTTTGCTCTTCATCGTAAGCAGACCAAGCGCGACGTGTTCCTTGCCGAGATGGATCAGGTCGTACCGTGGACCGAGTTGTGCGCGGTGGTTGCGCCGTACTACCCGAAGGATCCTGAGGATGGTGAAGGCGGGCGGCGGCCGATCGGTCTGGAACGGATGCTGCGGATTCATTTTCTGCAACAGTGGTACGCATTGAGCGATCCGGGCGTGGAGGAAGCGCTGTACGACTCCGAGGCGATGCGCCGGTTCGTGGGGATCGACCTGGGGCGTGAAGGCGCGCCCGACGAATCGACGGTGCTGCAGTTCCGGCATTTGCTGGAACGTCACGGGCTGGCCGAGCAGATTCTGGCCGAGGTGAACCAGTACTTGGTAAAGCACGGGATGAAGCTGTCGCGGGGCACGATTGTGGATGCAACGATCATCGCGGCGGCGCCGTCGACCAAGAACAAAGCCAAGGCGCGCGATCCTGAGATGCATCAGACCAAGAAAGGCAACCAGTGGTACTTCGGGATGAAGGCCCACATTGGGGTGGACGTCAACACCGGGCTGGTGCACACGGTCACGGCTACCGCAGCGAACGTGGCGGACGTCGCAGAAGTGCCGAACCTGTTGCACGGCAACGAGACCAGCGTGTATAGCGATGCCGGGTATATCGGCGCCGAGAAACGGGTGGGGCCCAAGCGCGGGCGCCGCTGGCACATCGCCGAGAAACGCAGCAAGGTGCAGGCGATTCGATCCAAGCGCTTGCGCAAGACGTTCGAGAAGCTCGAGCACAAGAAGGCATCCATGCGCGCGATCGTGGAGCACCCATTCCGAGTCGTGAAGCGGCAGTTCGGTTATCTCAAGGTGCGTTACCGCGGGCTCAAGAAGAATGGTGCCCAGGTGAGAACGTTGTTCGCGTTGGCCAATCTGTGGATGGCGCGACGGCAGTTGTTGGCCACGACAGGATAGGAGTGTCCGGAATCCGCGGAATCGGGTTCCGGGATGGCAAAAAACGGCAAGCAATGCCGAACACGGGCGCGATAAGGAGCGAAAACCTGTGCCCGGTCGCTGATTACAGAACGTATCCCACGTGCGCGGCGATAGATCAGAGCTTCCCTAGACGTTGAGGCCGACTTCAAGCCAGCACAGAAAGCTCATCCAGCCTTTGAGGTGCAGGATCTTGCTGTACTTATAACCGCCTGCCAAAGACAAGGCTATCGCACTGTCACAGATGAGCCTCTGCCAGGTTACAAGCGCGCTTACGTGTATGATCCCTTTGGCAACCGTATCGAGCTAATGGAGCCCGACAGCAATGGCGGCCTGTAAACCTAACTACTCATTCCAGCGGACGCGCTGCGCGCGCCGCTAAATTCAGGCGTTAGGC
>JBOHYT010000136.1:0-1976 GCA_050738055.1 Rhodanobacteraceae bacterium | reverse complement strand
AGCCAAGGTTGGATTTCCTGCCGACGGATTCGTAAAAGGTCGCGCACGAATTCCAGATGCCGTTGTCCGTCGGAGCCGGCCGCGGCGTTCCAGTCGAGCACCGATGCCGCGAACGTGGCCTCGGCGTTCGGATCGGGGATGCGTTCGCGCGCTTCGGGGTCGGCGAACGCGGCAAATTTCGAGAACTCGCGCCGGCGCCCTTCGCGCACCGCGTCAGCCAGTTCTCCGTGATAGTCGCAGAAGAACAGGAACGGTTGGCGCGCAGCCCATTCCTGTCCCATGAAGAACAGCGGAACCGTGGGCGCCAGCAGCCAGATCGCGGTCAGCGTCTCGACGGCGTTGGCGTCGGCGAGTTGCGACAGGCGCTCGCCGAACGCACGGTTGCCGATCTGGTCGTGGTTCTGCAGGAAGTCGACGAAAGCGAGCGGCGGCAGCGAGCCGCTGGCTTCGCCGCGGTTGCGGTCCCGGTATTCGGAGTGCTCGCCCTGGTACACGAAGCCTTCTGCCAGCGCGCGCGCAAAGTCCGCCGCCGGCTGCGCGTAGTCGACGTAGTAGCCGGCGTGTTCGCCGGTCGCGAGCACGTGCGCGGCATGGTGGAAGTCGTCGTTCCACTGCGCGCTGTAGCGGCTCGCGTCGCCGCTTTCCGGCTCCTGTTTTTCCGGTCCCTTGTCCCTGGTCCCCGATCTCGGACAGTGCAACTCCGGGCGCGCCAAATACCGCGGAGCATTGTCGTCGTTTTCCAGCACGAGATGGATGTGGCGATCGGGAAGGCGCGCGCGCACCGTGTCGGCAAGTTCGTCGAGGATGTGCGGATCGCTGTCATCGCGGATCTGGTCCACCGCATCCAGGCGCAATCCGTCGAAGCGGTATTCGTCAAGCCAGTACAGCGCATTCTCGATGAAGAATCGCCGGACTTCGCGGACGTGGAAGTCGATGGCCTGCCCCCACGGGGTGTGGTGGCGGTCGGTGAAGAACTGCGGCGCATACGCGCCGAGGTAATTGCCACTCGGACCGAAATGGTTGTAGACGACATCCAGCAGCAGCATCAGCCCGCGCTCATGGGCAGCATCGATCAGGTGTTTCAGTGCTTCGGGGCGCCCATAGGCGGAATCCGGCGCGAACGGCAACGCGCCATCGTAGCCCCAGTTGCGACGCCCCTCGAAATCGGAGAGCGGCATCAGTTCGAGCGCGGTGACACCGAGGTCCGCGAGATGGTCGAGTTTCGCGCGCATGCCGTCGTAGTCGCCCGTCAGCGAAAAGGTGCCGACGTGCGCCTCGTAGACCACCGCCTCGCACCACGGACGTCCCCGCCATTCCGGATGCCGCCAGGCGTAGGCGTGCGGATCGATGACTTCGCTCGCGCCGTGCACGTCGTTGGGCTGGAAGCGCGAGGCGGGATCGGGAACCCGCGTGCCGTCCTGCAGCACGTATCGATAGCGGTCGCCCGCGCGCGCAGCGTTGGTGGAAAGTTCGAACCAGCCATCCCGCGTGCGGGCCATCGGCAACGCCTGCTCTCCGCGCGCCGATTCGACCAGCAGCGTGATTTGATCCTGCGCGGGTGCCCACAGGCGGAAGCGCACCATTCCGTTCTCGACCTGTGCGCCAAATTCCATTTCGTGCAAATACCGTGTAGTCATGCCGCTCATCCATTTTTCGGCGAACGTAGGGCGGGTCTTGACCCGCCAACGGGAAAAGCAAAAAGCCGGCGGGCTGAAACCCGCCCTACGATTTTCGGTTTATCCATTTTTCGGCGAACGTAGGGCGGGTCTTGACCCGCCAATCGCCGTGGAACAAACAAGAAGCGGCGGTTGAAACCCGCCCTACGATTTTCGGTTTACCCATTTTTCGGCGAACGTAGGGCGGGTCTTGACCCGCCAATCGCCGTGGAACAAGCAAGAAGCGGCGGGTTGAAACCCGCCCTACGATTCGGCGAATCTTCCAATGCTTGCTACACCTCCACCGCGAGGTGGAACAGC
>JBOHYT010000135.1:0-9819 GCA_050738055.1 Rhodanobacteraceae bacterium | reverse complement strand
CGCGGGTTCAGGTGAATAGCCGCCTGCCCAACGTGCCGTACAACAGCGCGCACCTTTGGTCACGCTATCAGTTCCAAACGTCCGCTTTGAGAGGACTGGGGTTCGGGCTTGGGCTGATCTACAACGGCGAGCGCAATGGATTCACTCCCACCAAGGTTGGCGCTCCGATGCTCAGGCTGCCTGCGTACACACGTGTCGACGCGGCGCTCTACTACAGCATTAGGAACTACGTCGTAACGTTCAAGGTAGAGAACGTCTTCGACAAGACATACTACCAGAGTGCTGGATTCAACGGTGACATCAACTTGTTCCCAGGTAGCCCCAGATTGTTCACCCTTGCGGTCAGGGCATTCTTCTAGTGTGCTGCAATGGCGAGTGGAACGTGAGTTGGTACCGACAGCTATGGATGGTGGTCGCGATACTGCTGGCCATTGCGACCATGGGGCCGTCCTTCGCAGCGCCGCCGCAGGCCAGCGTCGAGTGGTTGCTGCCGGCAACAGCCACCCACCCGGTACAAACACGTGTCCAAAACGAGGCGAGCGCACGTGCGGGTCGGCCGTTGCCAACTTCCGAGGTTTTGCAGCCGACCCTTGATACTGCGCTGCCGTTGTTCGTGCCCCATCATGGAATCGGTCTGCGGGGGACGATCACGGTGGCTGCGTCAGACATCCTGCCCGGGCTGGTGAAAGCATGGGTTCATGGGTTTAAGAAGTTCTACCCGAACGTGCACGTTGCTTTCGGTCCTCCGTACGAAGGTAGCTTGGCTGCGCGTGAACTGATCAACGGAAAAATCAACATTGCATTTGTCTCGCGCGAACTAAAGCCCACTGACGTGTCGGCATTCCGTGAACGCTACCACTACCCGCCGCTCAGCGTGCCCGTGTCCGGGGGGTCGTATCGACATTTCGGGTTTCTGGATGCGGTGGTCTTTTTCGTCAACCGCCAAAATCCGGTCGCTCATCTGAGCTTGGCGCAGCTGGATGCCGTATTCTCCCGCTCCCTGCTCAGAGGCGACCGTTCGGCTGTTACTTGGGGCGAGCTTGGGGCAACGGGGGCATGGGCGAAACGACCGATCCACGCCTACGCGATCAAGCCGTGGAACGGCTTCGAGGAGTTCGTGCGGCAGCGCGTACTCGACGTCGCTGGTCGGCGCGGTCATTGGCGTACCGATCTTCATTTCGCTCCGACGGTATTCCCGCTAGCCAAGAGTGTCGCCGCCGACCCTGACGGGATTGGCTATGCAGGCTTGGCCTTTGTTGATGCACCGGTGAAAATTTTGGCTATTGGGCGTGATGCGCACTACATCGATCCGACCTACACGAACGTTGCGTTGGCGACTTACCCGCTCAGTCGACTGATCTACGCCAACCTCAACCTTAAGCCCGGGCAGGCCTTGGCGCCGCCACTTGCGGAATTCCTTCGCTTCATCCTGAGCCGACAGGGCCAGCAGATCGTGCTCGATCAGGGTGTTTTCCTGCCGCTCAGGGCCTTCCAGGCAAGCCGGGTACCTTCGCGGATTGGCGCATCGGCAGGTAACGAACCTTGATGATCTCTGCCGAGCTTGAGGCCAAGCCTGCGAAAGTCAGATGCCTCGGTTGGGGCATCGCGGCGCTGGCAATTTGGATGGTTTGTGGCGCGAGTTTGGCGGCAGAGCCGTCACTCCAGCTCACACCTCGCTCGGCGATTCGGGTCGATGCGCCTGTCCGGGCATTGGCATTCGGATCCGGTGGCGCCCGAATGTATATCGCCGCTGGCAGCGATCTGCGCGCATACGACTCGGCTTCGGGTGGGTTGCTGGCCACATTGAAGTTGCCAGGTTCGGTCGCCGACATGACCGTCGACAAGACTGACAGCATCGGCTTTGCAGCAGTCTCATCACCGAGGCGCCTCATCTTCTTCCAGTTACATCCGCTGCGCATTGTCCGCTCGGTAACGCTCACCGATGGAGCGCCTTCCGCCCTGTTATATGACGCCGCCGCGCATGTGGTGTTCGTTGAGAGTGCACACTCGGGTGCGCTGACCGAGTTCGATGCAGCCAGCGGTCGCCGGCTGGCTGCGCTCAAGTTGCCAGGTACGTTGCGCCAGATGGCAGTCAATGACCGCGGCACCCTTTATGTCGCAAATGCGGCTCGAAACGGCATCGATGTCATCGATGTAAAGCAGATGAAGTACCTGGGAGCCATCCCATTGCGGGGTTGCAGTGGGCCAACCGGGCTTGCAATGGATCCGGTCGGACGGCGGCTGTTCGTCAGTTGCACAGATGGCATGCGGGCAATCGTCGATGCCGATATGGGCTTCACTTTCGAACGGCTGCCTTCGCTTCTGCGTGGTTCCTCACGCATGCTGTTCGCCTTCCATCCATTTGGCACGCACGGCTGGAAAGGCGCGGCGATCAGCTGTGGCGCGAATGACCGTCTCGCGCTCATCAAGATGGAAGCATTCGTGAAGTACACCGCAGCTGGTGACTTTTCATTGCAGGGCCACTGCGGCGCGATGGCGCTGGACAATCACACCCACCAACTCTGGTTGGCCGTCGGGTCCAAACTTGCCCAAGCACCTAGGTCGAACGGCCTTTCGGTCAAGTTATGGACGCTGGGCCCAGCGGGACAAACATCGCCATGAATCGACGATGCCGTCTGCTCGCGCTTGCAAGTGGCGCTCTTCTGGCCCTTGCGTTGATCATGCCCCAAGCATGGGCAGCCATGCTGCCGTGGTCCGCGATTAAGGGCAAGACCGTGCTGCTGGTGACCGGAACCAGGCCGCCGGGTGCGCCCAACGACGATGCGCTCGTGCGCAGCCACCTGGAGTCGCTGGGTTTCCGGGTCAAGACGGTCCCGGATACCGCGCCCGAGAGTGCCGATCAAGGCACGAGCCTGATCGTCATCTCCTCAACCGCCGATGCACACCGCTTGGGCGACCGCTACGCTGACGCCCAAATACCGATTTTCACCTGGAACACTTTCGACTATCCCAACTTGGGAATGACCGGTCCGGTCCTTCATCGAGATTTCGACGTGGTGGATCCGACGCAAGATTATGCCGACAGCTTCATGGTTCTGTACGGCTACGGCGCGAATACGACCTCGGACATCAGCAAGGCGGTCGGTCTGAAACCGCAACTGTTCGGTACGCTTTTCTTGGAGCCCGCCCACGCGGGCTGGGGCAAACCCGGGCCAGGCGCCACCGTCATCGCCGACTTCGATGGTTCGCGCAACATGGCGGCGGTGTTTACGTATGAACGGGATGCCAGCTTGGCGAATGGCCAGGTTGCGTCCGCGCGCCGGGTCGGCTTTTACTTGGCCAATGGCAATTTTCACCTGCTCACTGCCGTCTATGGGCCACCTGCCCGCGATCCCCAACTGCGCAGCTGGGCGATCGGGCTCAAATTGTTCGACGCGGCTATACGCTGGGCAGTGAGCCCGCCTGCTCCGATTGCACCCTACGATCCCTCCGCGCTGAACGCACGTCTCAGTCGCGTGGCACGTGGCAAGAAAGTGCTCTACGTCGAACGAGTTCACGGTGGCGAGGGGCGTGAAGCCGACGAACACATTGTGGCGCACCTGGGCGCCCTCGGATTCGATGTGAGTGTCGCCGATCAGACCGACCCTCAATCGCGTGCCGTCGGTGAGGACTTGGTGATCATTTCTTCAACGTGTTCGAAGTACAAGCTCGCCAACAAGTATGCCGACGTGAAGATACCGGTGATTTCGCTCGAAGGCCTGTATTCGGACGTATTGCACTTCTCCGGGCGCCATCGCTACGTGGATTACGGCGAACACGGCGAGGAGCGCGAGAGCGATGATCCGCCCGATCGCTATCTGGACATCGTTGGGGCATGGAACCCTATGGCGGCTGGGCTGTCGCCGGGGTTGGTCGCCTTCACGCGACACCCGGGTGTGCTGAAGTGGGCCGACCCGTTGCCGGACGCCATCGTGATCGCAACCTTGCCGAATGAACCCACCGAGTGCGCGATCTTTGGGTATCCGAAGGGGTCCGTGATGGCCGATGGCTTTGTCGCTCCAGCCCGCCGCGCACTGTTGCCGCTGGACAACCCTTCGTTTGATGATCTCACTCCTCAGGGCAACGCGCTGTTCGACGCCGTCGTGTTGTGGACAATTGAGGGTAGCGCCGGCTAACTCGGGACCGACAGATTGACCTGTATCCGAGATCCGCAGCAGACGGCCGGGCCGCGATGACCGCTCCTCGACCATCGCGATATGAACCCTGTCTGCGCTTGGGAGCGTTGGTCTTCCTCAGCGTAGTGACTACCTTCTGGGTGCCGACCTCCGCCGCTGGGGGCCATGCGACACGAGCGGGGGCGACAGTGCCCGCGGGAGGTCTGCGGTGTGTCGGGGCCAGCACCATGCAATCGCTGCTGAAAAGCTGGGCAACCGCCTTTCGCAAATACGACACCCAGGCATTGATCGTGGTCGCCACGACCACCCGGTATTCGGCAGCGGGTGTGACGGCCGTTCTTGCGGGGCGCGCAAACTGCATCAGCTTTGCGCGCGAGCCTTTTCCTGCGGAGGTCGCCGCCCTCAAACGCCGGCTGGGTCATGCGCCAATTGTCGTGCCGGTCGCTGGCGGCAGCTACGCGACGCCGCACGGTACGTTTGCGCTGGCGATCTATGTCAATCGTGCCAACCCGCTGCGTGGGCTGTCGCTACCCGCGCTCGCGGCGTTGTTTTCGGGTACTGCGCTCCCGGGGCAGCAGAAGGCAACCACGTCATGGGGACAGTTGGGGCTTCGGGGGCAGTGGGCAATGCGCCCGATTCACCTGTACGGCATGACACCGCGGCGCACCTCGGGTAATCCGCCCGGCATCGTGAACTTCCTTGACCAGCGGGTTCTTGACGGACGCGCATGGCGACGTGACTTGCGGGTTCGGGTTGATACGGCACGCACCAGCGCACTGGCTGCGATCGTCCAGTCAGTCGGCAATGATCCCGATGGCATTGGTTACAGCGGTTTCGGCTACGCAAACGCTGGCGTCAGGGCAGTGCCACTCGCTGCCAAAACGGGCGCACCGTATGTTGCAGGCACCCCCGCCGCAGTCGCTGCCGCCAGATACCCGTTGTCGCGCGAGATTTACCTGGGCTTTCCGCGAACAGACGAAGGCCGTCTGACCCCGCTGGCCTGTCAATTCTTGTCTTTCATTCTGGGTGCCGATGGGCAGCGCATGATTGCGAGGAGTCCGATGCGCTTCGTGCCGCTGACGGCCGCGCAGGATCGCCACGCTCGCCATCAGCTGGCGCAGTATTGCGCCCCAACTAGCTCGGCTAGGAACACCACTGAATCCCAATCGCGTCCCGCATTTCTCGACGGGCACGGCGCGATTCGGATCGTCGGTTACAACGATATGCGATGGATGCTGCAGGGCATCGATCGGCGCTTTACGCAGACGCATCCAGGAATCCATTTTGCGTTGGTCCTGAGAGGAACGCGGACGGCGCCAGCTGCACTGGCCGATGGCCGTAGCCTGTTCGCGCCGATGGGGGCTGAATTCTCGCACGCGGAGCGGATCGCGTATCGACGACGCACCGGCAGCGATCCGCTCGAATTCCGGGTAGCTCATGCGGCACTCAACCCGCGTGCGCGCTCCTCCCCCCTTGCAATCTACGTCAATCGGGCCAATCCGCTTGCAAGCGTTAGCATGGCTCAGCTCCGTCGCACTTTCACCGGCTCAACGCCACTGACCAAGTGGTCGCAACTGGGGTTGAAAGGTGCCTGGACGCACCAACCGATCCATCCTTGTGGGCTGGCGCCGGCTACCGCCTTGGGTCGCTACATGCGCCTGCACCACTTTGGCGGACACGCCTATACAGCCGCCTACGCAGGTTTCGCCGAATCCTCGGACGTAATCAGACACGTGGCGGTCGATCCCGACTCGCTATGCTTCGCGGACCTCAACCAAGCCGACGAAGCAGTGCGAGTGGTGGCTATCCGGTTAGCGCAGGGAGTCGGTACATCGGCCGGTTCGCGTGCGGACATCATCTCCGGGCGTTACCCGCTCGATCGCTACCTCTATATCTACACCCGAAGCGCAGATGAGAGTGACGACCTTCGGGTATTGTGCCCCTATTTGCGTTTGGTGCTGTCGACTGACGGCCAGCAGATCATTGCGTCGACTCGACCCGGTTATCTACCTTTGAGCACGACCGAACGCACTGAAGAAGAGCGAAAACTGGATGCGTTGCTGTGCAAGGCAAGAGTGTGAGTTCTATCCAAAGCTGAGTTCCGGAACACGTGTGCCGCGATGGCGCGGAATTACCCCGTCATCAACGTTTCGTTGACAGCAGAAGTTTCAGGACATCCTGAAACATCCCGAGGTGCAACGCCTGCGCAGGCGTCTGGTCGCCAAGCTCGGGTTGGCGGGTTTGCATCCATTGGTCCATGGCTTCGCGGCTGCCCAGCGAGTCCGCAAAGCGCTGCGCGAACAGGCCGCCAGTGTGTTCGAACGGACCGACGGCTTTTGTACTCTCCCGCCATTTGGCATGGTCTTCCCGGGCGCCCTTGCCGCCAAGCTCCATCTCCAGTGCGTCCAAGGCGGCAATGGTCGTTGCGTCAAACTGGCCTGTGGGAGGGAGGATCGCGAGGACCCGGTCGATCACGGACTCGGCGAACCGGGCATCATCGACATCGACGCCGAACACCGGTGTGTGCACGATCGGAACCAGCAAGACGTGTTTCTGCTCATCGCCGATGAGAATGCGAAACTCAAACGCGACCGGCTCGTCGTCGTTCTCCGGAATGTACGCCTGGAACGCATACCCCTTGTCTTCGAATGTGGCATAGAGTTGCATGGGATCGGACTCCTGCGGTGGCGGACGACGTTGGTGTCGTCGCCCGCAATGCGCCAGGGAAGGGGGAGGAATGGGCGTCCAAGGCCATCCGCCCCTGGCGCAGCGGCCGACCTTAAGGGATGCCTCACGAACTGCGGAGGCATCAGTCGTCGCCCTCCTCGATTCCGGCCCTGGCTTGCAGAATCTGTTTGACCTCGTCCCGTTGGCCCATGGCCAACGCCTCGGCCGGCGAGCGACCCAGACCGTTGTCCCACTCGGTCAGGAATTCGCCCAGCCGTTGATGGTGGGGAATGCTGCCTGCCGGCTGTTCGAATGCGGGTACCGAAAGCGCGTAGAGATCCGGGTAATCGCGTTGCAGCGTTTCAATGGCGAGCGAGCGGGTTTGGCGGATCAGCCGGATGACGGTGTTCATGTCGGGGGTTTGCATGGGGATTTCCTCGGGAAGTTGGGATGCCCGCGGCGATACGGGTACGGTTTGGAACTGCTTCGCGCAGATCGCCCTGCGCGCTGGGCGCCGAAAGCTATCGCCGGATCGCAGCTTGTCTGCGGCGGGTTGCCGTCGAGTCGCTTCGATGGGCTGCGTCGAATGGACTGATGTCGTCGTTTCGGCCGGGTCTGCGTGGGATGCCGCCCGAGGCCGTGGCGCAGTTGAAGTCGAGCGTCGCGACGTATTCGAGCGTCCAGCACATCGGGTCCCGGGCCCGCTGGAGGACCTCTTCGGGGAGCAGCTCCTGCAGGTAGGGTTGCGCCTTCAGGACCTTGGCAAGCGGCGCGGTGGTGGAGTCGCCCCGGAAACGCGCCTCGGCGCGCTCGTCGAACAACCGGGCGGCCAACTCGGCACTGGCGCCGATGGCCAGGGCGTAGTGCATGCTGCCGTCCGGTGCGTCATCGAAGCGAAAACTGATCCAGCAACGGTTGATGTTCATACGTCCTCCTTTTGAGACGACGGTTTTCGTGGGGAAATCGGCACGGTCGTGGTCGACTCCAGGCCGGCATCGCCTGCGGCGACCACTGGCATAGCCATCCGGCACCGGGGGCGGTGGCCGTGTTTCAGTGGATGAGCCTCCGCTTGAGCTTGCCTTCCCGGCGGCCCCGCAGCGCCAGCTCCAGCATCAGGAGGATCTGCAGGCTGTCCAAACCTTCTTCGTCGTGGGTGTCGGCCAATGCCTCCCTGAGCAGGTTGCCCATCCGCTCGAAGTCCCGCGAGCGCGTCGCGGCGTATTCGGCATCGGTCGCCTTGATCCATCGCGCGTAGACGTCGGCGGCGATCGCCTCGTCCTCGGCGTGGGTCTTCCAGCCGGTTTTCCGGATCCACGCGAAGGCGGCCTCGAGCAGTTCGCCGGGGGTGCGAATGTGCGCTGCTTCCTCGGACATGGGCTGTCTCCTTCTGGATCCCGCGGTGCCGATGCCGGCGCGGCTCATGGCCGCTTACCGCTGGAATTGGCGTCGTCCTCGCACAGCTCAGGCCAGATCAGGATCCTTCCGAGCAGGAATGCGATGCCCACCAAAAACCCGCCGAGGAGCCCAACCCAAAGGAACGTCACGAAGCCGCAGAACGCCTCCATCCCGAACCCGCTGGTGCTGCCAAACCACGGGGGCAACCCCGCCATCGCTGCGGGCCGGTCGGTGAGGTAGTTGAACGCCCAGCCGAGATAGGCGAGGAACCAGGCCGCAAGAGCCAGCACGCACAGGCCCACTGGCACCGGCAGCACCCAGGCGATCCAGCGGCCCCAGCGCACGCTGATCCGGTCCCACGGGCCGAGGTCGGACATCCGACCCAGCGGGATCGTGGCCAGGGCTTGACTCCCACCCGAGGCACCGGGCGTGCGCTCGGGCGCATGCAGCAGGTGGCGCAGCAGTTTGAGCAGTCCGATCAGCGCGGCCAGCGCAAGGATGGGCAAGGCGATCTCGAGATGACGGATGTACATGGGAGCCTCCTTCCGATTGAGGGCGCGATGGCGAGCACCGCGCGTGACGAATAAGCAATGACGAATACCAAAAAAGTTCCAATCCGCAAGGGCGTTACACAGGCCCCAGCGTGTCGATGGCATCCAGCACGATTTCGCAGTCATCCGCGGACAGGGCTTCCTCGGCCCAGGAGCGCGCGTAGCGGTCGTTGCGCGGAATCCAGCCGCCGCAATACCAGTCGAGCAGGAAGTGCAGGGCGTCCGCGGTGCGGATTATTCCGCGCACGCGATGCAGCACGTGCTCATCCGGGACGGGACGGATGAAATCCTCGTTGCGAAAACCGATTCCGTCCCACCACTCCATGCGAAGCAGGAACCAGGCAAGGTGCTCGGCGCGGTACAAGCGCTGGAGACTGAAACCGTCCGCCAGCTCCAGCGCGGAACTGCCGACCACCAGGATCGCCTTCGCCGTGTCGTAGCGGATTCCGCGGATGACCCGAGCGACCCGGCACTCGCCGGTCGTGAGGTCGAACTCATCGCCACGCTCGGCTTTGCCGAGCAGGATGTGGCGTCCGTCGTGACGGGCGAGGAACTCCCCGGTGAGGATCGGTTCCGGGATCGGGATGGGAATACGGGACATGGCACGCTCCTGTCGGTTCGTTTGGGGCAGCGGTCCGCTCTGGACGTCGGCGGCCGGTTGCCCGGGCGATCAGCCAATCGTTTCGAGAATGGTCCGCCGCGAGACCAAACGGCTTTCCGGGTTGCCGCACATCACGGCGAGCACCGCGGCCTCGGCGGCCTGTTCGAGCAGCGCGAGGGTGTGCTGGTCCATGCCATAGGCCGAATCCACGTCGATGCGGACGCTGGATTCCCGGATGACCCGGCCGTCCTTGACCACCCAGATCGTCCAGAGGTCTTCCATCCCGGGTTCGGGGAAATACGCTTCGACGGTGTAGCCCATCGTTTCGCAGCTGCCGATCAGGTCCATGGGGGTGCTCCTCGTTCAAAGGGGGGATTGCGGGTATTCGTTCACGGTTGCAGCACGTGGCTGCCCGACGGACCTGCCCGCGCGCGCAGGACCGCTTTCAGCTCGCGCCGCAGCGTTGCGG
>JBOHYT010000134.1:0-16506 GCA_050738055.1 Rhodanobacteraceae bacterium | reverse complement strand
GCCCCGAGCGGCGGCACCGGCACGGTGGGCGATCCGGTGTTCATGCAAGCCAACGTGCAATCGAGTTCGCCCTGGGTCGGCCAGCAGACGGTGTATACCGTGCGCCTGTTTTACCTGCCGGGCGTCGGTGGGGCGCTCGGCGATCCGACCGCCGATGGCGCGCGGCTGATCCCACTCGACCGCGACCACCGCTACGTCACCGACCGCGACGGCTACACCTACAAGGTGATCGAGCGCAGTTGGGCGCTGATCCCGCAGCGCAGCGGCGCGATCCGCGTGCAAGGGCCGGTGTTCCAGGGCCAGCGCACGGGCCCGGGCATTCCCAACGCGTGGTTCAACAATCCCAATGCCTTGAACAATCCGAACGCGTTGTTGAATGCTCCGTTGCGCGTCCTTGGCAGAGGCGGGGCGGTGCACGCCGCAGCGCCGGCGGTGCAGATCGACGCCCGTCCGCCGCCGGCCAACGCGGGCAAGCCCTGGTTGCCGGCGCGCAAGGTACAGTTGAAATTGTCGGGTCTGCCGGCCGACGGCAAGCTGGATGCCAATGCGCCGCTCACGGTCACGCTCACCGTCGCGGCCAGCGGCGTGGCCGCCGAATCCTTGCCCGATCCCGAGCTGCCGCCGATCGCGGGCGCCCGGGTGTATCCCGACCAGGCCCGCGACTCGACCGACGACCACGGCGAGTGGTTGCAGGGCCAGCGCACCCGCAGTTTCGCGATCGTGCCCGATCGCAACGGCACGCTCACGATTCCCGCCATCACCGTCGATTGGTGGAACGTGGCGGAAAACCGCGCCGAGCAAGCGCGATCGCCTGCGTACACGTTGCAGGTCAGCGGGGTGGTCGCGGCTTCTTCGAGTCCAGCGCCGCCTGCAGCGGCGGTTTCGTCGCCCGCGCCGGCGGTCGCCGCCACGTCGACACCCGTGCAAGGTTCGACCGCACCGTCACCGGGCCGGTGGCGCGATGTCGCGTTGGCGAGCCTTGCCCTTTGGGCGCTGCTGGTCATCGCCGCCATTGTGTGGTGGTTCGCGTCGCGACGCCGCAGTCCGGTCGTGGTGGCACCTGCCGAAGGCGACAGGGCGGGCAGCGTTTCGCCAACAGCAACCGAAACGCCGGCGAGGACCGCGGACCCGAGGCCGCCCGCGAAGTCCGCGGATGCACACGTCGACCGCAAGGCCCTGCAGCGAAGCGCACTGGATGCCGCGCGTGCCGGGGACGCGGCGGGATGCGAGCGTGCCCTGCTCGCCTGGGCGCGTGCGTCGCGGCCCGGTATCGTCAATGCCAGCGCGTTGCGCGATTCGCTTGCCGACCCTGCGCAACGCGAAGCGCTGGATGGTTTGCAGATCGCCCGCTGGCAAGGCGGCGACGCAGCGTCTGCGTGCACGGCGGTTGCGCAGGCGTTCGCGCACGGCTTCGCGTGGCGCGAGGACCGGCGACCCACGCATGGCCGCGAACCGGCGCTGCCGCCGTTGTATCCGTCGGCTTGATTCGTGCGTGCCCGTACGCGGATCGACCGCATGCATGTACGCATGCATGTAGGAGCGGCGGAAGCCGCGACCACGGCAACTGCGATCGGTCGGGCCTTCCGGCAGCGCCTTCCGGTCGGGCCTTCCGGCCCTCCTACCCACGCCCATGCCATCGCCAACCGCACCTGTCACGGTGCGACCTCGACGCGCAGGCGTCGGGCGGCCTTGCGCCACGCCTTCGCCATGCCGGCATCGAACGCGCACAACACGATCCGGTGCGGCGTGCGGGTCTGGTGTTGTTCTTCGGCCAACACCGCCAGTGCGACGCCAGCCGCGGCGTCGCGGGGATAGCCGTACACGCCGCAACTGATCGCAGGGAACGCCAGGCTGTCGATGCCGTGCTCGCGTGCGAGCAGGAGGGAAGCACGATGGCATGCCGCCAGCAGCCCCGGTTCGTCGCGCGTTCCGCTGCGCCATACCGGTCCCACCGTGTGGATCACGAATCGCGCAGGCAACTCGAAACCCGGCGTGATCCGCGCTTCGCCGGTCGGGCAGCGCACGCCGGGCCGCACTTCTGGGAATGCGCGGCAAGCGTCGAGCAGGCACGGCCCCGCGGCGCGGTGGATGGCACCATCGACCCCGCCACCGCCCAATAACGATTCATTCGCCGCATTGACGATCGCGTCGACGTCGAGAGTGGTGATGTCGGTCTGGATAATGTCGATCGACATAGCGGTGGGGTGTGTAGGAGCGGCCCATGGCCGCGACAGGGTTTTGACGGAACGCCACGACGCATCAATCGCGGGCATGGCCCGCTCCTACCATTAGCGTTTCATGTTCAGTGCTGCTGCTTCAGCAGATCGCGGATCTCGGTCAACAGAACCACGTCCGCCGGCGGCGCGGCGGGAGCGGCTTCCTTCTTCGGCATGGCCCGTTCCAACAGCTTGATCACGACAAAGATCGCGAGCGCAATGATGATGAACACGATGACGGTATCGACGAACGCGCCGTAGCTGATCGCGATCACCTTTTTGGGGTCGGGAGAGTTCCGGATGATCACTTTCAACTTCGTGAAATTGACACCGCTGGTGAGCAATCCGAGCGGCGGCATGATGATGTCGCTGACCAGTGACTTGATGACCGCGCCGAACGCGCCGCCAATGACCACCGCAACGGCGAGGTCGACCACATTGCCGCGCATGATGAACGCTTTGAAGTCTTTTGCAAAACTCATTGCGTGCTCCTTCCTATGAAGTGGCGGATACCCCCGGCCGCGTCGCGGCGCGCTCATTTAGGCACTACCGCCGATTGCGCGCAAGTGGACACCGTTCAGACGATGCGGCCCTCCAGGGTTGCGATTCCGTGCAGTTCCGCGCGGAACCTGTCGCCGCGTTGCAACGCTCCGACGCCCGCCGGCGTGCCGGTGAAGATCAGGTCGCCCGCTTTCAGCTCGAAAACCCTGGACAGTTCGGCGATGATTTCGGGCACGGGAAAGATCATCTGCGCGACATCGGCGTCCTGACGGATTGCACCGTTCACGCTGAGCGACAACCGTGCGTGCGTCGGGTGGCCGATCTCGCCCACGGCACGCAACGCCGATACCGGCGCCGAAGCATCGAAGCCCTTGGCCACGTCCCACGGCAGCCCCTTTGCCTTCATCGCGGCCTGCAGGTCGCGGCGGGTGAGGTCCAGGCCCACCCCATAGCCGAACACGCAATCGAGCGTGCGCGAAGCATCGATGTCGCGGCCGCCGCTCGCAAGCGCCACCACCATTTCGACTTCATGATGCAACTCGTGCGTCGCGGGCGGATATGGAATGTCGCCGCCGTCCGGAACGATCGCGTCTGCCGGCTTCATGAAGAACACCGGATTGGCGCGGCTGACCGCTTGCGCGCCCATTTCCTTCGCGTGCTCGGCGTAGTTGCGGCCAATCGCGTAGATGCGGTGGACCGGGAAACGTGCATCACTGCGGAGAATCGGCAGGCTCGGAATGGGCGGCGGATCGAACAGGAACGCCATGGATAGAATCTCGCGCGGGAAAGCGCGATTGTAGGCGCCCGTTCGCGCAGACGATTGATTTACTCGTCCTGCAACGCCCGGGTCAGTGGCGCGCGCACTGCGCGCACGATCGGCCAGATTGCGCTCAGCAACCCGATCACGAGCAGATAAACCACGGTCCAGCCGATGACATGCCCATCCACCTGCATCCGGAACTCGATGGCCGAACTGATCGCGGAAGATCCGATTTCGCGACCGTTGACCGCAAGCCATGCCACCAGCACGGCGACACCCGCGCACACCGCCCCGATCACCAGCACTTCGACCAGCAGCGCCACCGCCAGCGCACCGCGGCGAAAGCCGACCGCGCGCAGGATCGCCAGCTCACGCCTGCGCGCATCCAGCGCGAGGCCGAGCGCGTTGACGATGGCCAGGATCGCGCCCAGGCCAAGCACCAGTGCAATCGCTTTCGCGGCAGTACCGATGAAGCTCTGCAGGATCGTCGATTGCATTGCGTAGTAGTCCGGCTGACGGATCGCGTGCAGTCCTCGCGTGCGTGGGTCATCCTGCAGGGACTTCCTGAACTTGGTGAACGCGGCAGGCGAGGTCAGTTTCACCCACAGGCAAGTCAGTTTGCCGTCCGCGTTGTACGTTGATTGGAGGACCGCCATGCCGGTCCACAGTTCCGATTCCCAGAAGCCACCGCCGGCTGCAAAGTTGCCGGTGACACGCCACGGACTGTTGTGGATCGGTATGGTGTCACCGATCGCGGTCGATGCGAAGCCGCGCGCTGCGGCAACGCCCGCGATCAGCTCGGCGTGACCGGGCCGGAAGCGCTCGCCGGTCGTGATGCGTACGCGGTCGCCCACGATGCGCCAGAAAGCCGGGGTGACCCCGCGCACCTGAACTGTCGCGGTCTCGCCGCCGGTACGGGGGATACGCGTAGCGACGACGAACTGGGGCGAGACCAGCGGGTTGCCCGCCTTGTCGTGCGCAACACCGGGCAGCCCGCCCACGACACCCGCGAGCTCCGCATTGAAGCTTCCGCTCGACTCGGTGAAAGCGCCGTTCGGCAGCACGACCGCGACGTCGGGCGTGCCTGTGTTGCCGGCCAGCCTTCGCAACCCGGCCGGGATCGTCAGCAACACCGCAACGGTGATGCCGGCGATGATGAACCCGAACGCGATCAGCAGGGTGTGGCGTGGACGCGCCAGGGTCGTGGCCAGGCCGGTTGCAAGACTGGCGCCGATTTCGCGCGGGGAGATCATCTCAGATTGCCCGGTAGTCCGATGGCCGTACCCGGGCCAGCAACGCCGCCGGCCACGCCAACGAGGCCGCCGCCAGGATCGCGAGCCACAGCGGCATCCACGCATAGGCCCATGCCGGAACGACAAAGCCATTCGAGAGCAGACCGAGCGTGGTGGGCGCCAGTTCGTGGGCGGTGAGCATGCCGATGCCCGTCCCGATGAGCGCGCCCAGGATCACGATTGCCAGCACTTCGAGCAACACCGCGATGAACAGTGTGCCGCGCCGAAAGCCGAGCACCTGCAGCAGCGCATCCTTTGCGCGTCGTTGTGCCGCGGCATGCGCCAGCACGCTGACCAGGACCGAGGCTGCGCACAGCATGATTGCCAGCATGACGAACCCGATCAGTTGTTGCACCTTGCCGTAGCGGGCCCAGGCGTTTTGCTGGGTGGCGTTCGCGGTCGCGGTCACCGTGGGGTAATCGTGGGCGAAGGCAGCTTCGATGCGGGCGGCCAGCGCATCGTTGTCGCGAGGTTGGGCGGCGTGCGCCGAATACATCAACACCATGTCCTTGCCAAACAACGGGGCGACCCGGTTGATGTAGTCGAAGTGCGCGATCCCGATGGGCGCGGACGCGGCGGCCCCCGAACCGCGGAAGGTACCGACGACGTGCAACGCAATTTGTTGCTTTCCGCCGAAGGCACTTTTCGGGTCGATGCCCTGTCCCGTTTTCCAGCCGCATTGCGATGCAGCCGTGTCGCTGATGAGGACCCCGAGCGGGTCGGCCTTCCAGCGCTTCAGGGCCGCGGCGGCGACGTGCTCGTCCTTTTCCGCGGATGCGGCTGCACCCGGTCCGCCCAATGCCGAGAGCGAAACCGTGGTCGCCGGTGTGCATTGCACCATCTGCAACCCGATCCAGGTGACGTCCTGTGCGCCGGAGACGGCGATGATGCGGCGAGCGTAACGCAAGGGCATGGGCGCGCTGGCCTGGCTGCCATTGCGAATCGTGACGCCCGAGCCAAGCGCGTTGCCACCCCCGACGAACGGCGCTGCCATCGCAGCAAGCAGGAGCCAAACGGCCACTGTGATCGCCAGCGTGACGACCAGATAGATGGCTGGGCCGCGACTGCCGCGCAGGTTTTCCCACGCCAGCGTGGCGCAGGCGCGAAAAGAACGCATCAGCGGTACGCACACATCCCGACGCGGGCACGCCGCGAAAATTCCCTGGCGACGATTTGGTTCAACGGGCGGATGGCACGCGGGTTCACGACCGCCCGGCCAGGATTTCTGCTCGTCTCTTTGCGGCGATGTTGGAATATTGTCGTCTTCAATGCGCCGCCTGTGTTTCAGGAAATTGCAACGTCCGTTCCGGTTCGCCGGTGAGCCTCGTGGCGCGTTTGATCAGCGTGTACTTGGCGTCGGAAAAGAACGTCGCGGGGTTCCATTGCCGGCCAGAAAGCCCTTCTCTGTCACATGGCACGTTGACTCCCCTGCGGCACCATGTCCGTCGGCCCCCCTCTTGTCAACTTTTTTTTGCGATCGGCTGTGGCGCGCTTGTGACAAGTGTCAGCCGTAGTGCTTGATGGGTGCCGGTGGCGGCCATCCGCGCGACGCGGCACGATATGCCAGACTTGCACGGTAGCGCGAGACCGTGCGCACGGGAATGACGGGTGAACGACCAGAAATCCGACAACGACCTGCTCCACGAACTGCGGATCGACAGCGCGCAGCGCGACGATGACGAGTCGCGCGGGCCGCGTTGGCCGTGGATCGTCGGCATCGTGATCGCGGTACTGATCGCCGCGGGCATCGCTGCGTTGGTGCTGCGTCCCAAAGCCGTGACGGTGCAGACGGCGACCGCGGTGGCGTTGTCGGCAGCGGGCAGCGACGCGGCGGTGCTGCAGGCGACCGGCTACGTGGTCGCGCGCCGCCAGGCGACGATCGCGGCACAGATCATCGGCACGTTGACCTCGGTTTCGGTGGAAGAGGGAGAAGACGTCAAGAAGGGTCAGGTGCTCGCGCGGCTGGACGATACCCAATACGTGGCCCAACTGGATGCGGCGCAGGCCCAGTACGCGGCGGCGCAGGCGCAGGTCGTGAAGGCGCGCGCCACGCTGAAGCAGGATCAGGAGGATGCCGCGCGGCTGGATGCGGTGGTCGCGCGCGGGTATGTTTCCAAACAAGCTGCGCAGCAGGCAAACACCCAGGTGGCGACCGACCGCGCGCTGCTGGATGTGGCGGTCAAGCAGGCTGGCGCTGCGGCTGCCAACATCACGCTGGCGCAGGTCAACGTCGGTTACACGGTCATCCGCGCGCCGTTTGCGGGCGTGGTCACCGTCAAGGACGCGGAGGTCGGCCAGATCGTGTCGCCGTATACGGTCGGCGGCGGCGGAATTGCGACCGTCGTGGACATGAACTCGCTGGAGGTCGATGTCGACGTCAACGAGACCTACATCAGCCGGGTGAAGCCGGACATGCCGGTCACGGCGGTGCTGGATGCGTATCCCGACTGGAAGATTCCCGCGCACGTGATCGCGATCATCCCGAGCGCCGACAAGGCCAAGGCGACGGTGAAGGTGCGAATCGCGCTGGATGAGAAGGACCCGCGGATCATTCCGCAGATGGGCGTGCGGGTGTCGTTTCTGGAGAAGGCCGCGAAGAATGCCAAGTCGTTGCCGGGCGTGCTGGTGCCGAAATCGGCGGTGGTGCAGCGCAATGGCAAGGACGTGGTGTTCGTGGTCGCGGATGGCCGCGCGAAAGAATCGACAGTGAAGACGGGCGGCGATTTTTCCGATATGAAGCAGATCCTGACGGGTGTGGCGGCTGGCGCACAGGTGGTGACCACGCCGCCCGCGGGCTTGAAGAATGACGAGAAGGTGCAGGTGAAGGCGACAAATGATTGAACCCATCTCCCACCGGGAGGCGCGGCGCGCAGCGCGAGCGCCATGGACGGCGCGAGTCTATCCAGCTCTTTGCTCGGCGCGTGGCTGGATAAACTCGCCGCATCCTGCGGCTCGCCCTCCGGGCCATCGGCTCCGCCGATGTTCGCTTCGGCATCCCGCCTCCGCAGTCGGATTCCGCCCGCGATGAAGCAGCGGGCGGCTCCGGAATGACGATGAAGTATTTTTCGGTTTCCAGGAGACAACGATGAACGCAGTAGCAGCGGAAGTGCAACGTGAAGATCCGACGCAAGGCGACAAGCAGCCGCTGGTGCAGATCCGCGGCCTGTCCAAGATCTACACCCGCGGCAAGCAGAAGCTCGAGGTGCTGCACCACGTCGACCTCGACATCGCGCGCGGGGATTTTTTCGCGCTGATGGGGCCTTCGGGTTCGGGCAAGACCACGCTGCTGAACCTGATCGGCGGGCTCGATTCGCCGACCGATGGCAGCCTCAGTGTGGACGGCAAACGGATCGACAAGATGGGCGAGGGACAACTGGCGCGCTGGCGCGCCGGGAACGTCGGGTTCGTTTTCCAGTTCTACAACCTGATGCCCGGGCTGACCGCGCAGAAGAACGTGGAGCTGCCGCTGCTGCTGACCAAGCTGTCAGGAGCCAAGCGCAAAAAGAACGCCGGGATCGCGCTGCAACTGGTAGGACTTTCCGACCGCGCCACCCACAAGCCCGGCGAACTCTCCGGCGGCCAGCAGCAGCGCGTCGCGATCGCGCGCGCGATCGTCTCCGATCCGACCATCCTGGTGTGCGACGAGCCGACCGGGGACCTCGACCGCCAATCCGCGGAAGAAGTGTTGACGCTGCTGCAGCGGCTCAACCGCGAACACGGCAAGACCATCGTGATGGTCACGCACGATCCCAAGGCCGCGGAATACGCGTCGCACACACTGCACCTCGACAAGGGCACGCTGGTGGAGCAGGGCGTCAGCGCGTAGTGCATTGGCACGGTTGAACCCCTCTCCCTCCGGGAGAGGCGCGCGTAGCGCGAGCGCATCGCGCTGGGGCGAGGGTACGGGCCGTTGCGTGGCATCACGCGTTGGCCGAACCCTCATCCGGCCCTTCGGGCCACCTTCTCCCGGAGGGAGAAGGGAACAGCGATGGGACTGAGGGTACGCACCATGAAATACTTCCATCTGGTCTGGTCCGCGTTGACGCGGCGCAAGACGCGCACGCTGTTCACGATGTTTTCGGTGCTGGCGGCGTTCCTGCTGTTCGGGATGCTCGATTCGGTGCGCACGGCGTTCGCCGATGCCGGACACAGCGTCGCGGGGGCCAGCCAGTTGATCACGATGTCGAAACTGGGTCTGGGCAGCCAGTTGCCCTTGAGCCTGCAGTCGCGGATCGAGGCGATCCCCGGGGTCAAGTCGGTCGCCTACGTGAGCTGGTTCGGCGGGATCTACCAGGACCCGAAGAACTTCTTCCCAAACGAGGCCGTCAGCTCGAATTATTTCTCGGTCCAGGACGCCGTGGTCCTGCCGCCGGATCAGTTGAAGGCGTTCCAGACTACGCGCGATGGCGCAGTGGTCGGTGCGACTCTGGCCAAGCGTTTCGGCTGGAAGATCGGCGACCAAATTCCGCTCGAGGCCACCATCTGGCCGAAGAAGGATGGCAGCAATGCATGGACGTTCGATCTGGTCGGCATTTTCCATGCGAAGAACGCCGAGACCAAGGGGATCGAAGGCGCGATGTTCTTCCGCTGGAAGTATTTCGACGAGGCGCGGCAGTTCGCCAATGGCAGCGTTGGCTGGTACCAGGAAAAAATCACGAGTCCCGACCATGCAGCCCGCATCTCGCAGGCGATCGACGCGATCAGCGCCAATTCCGACCACGAAACCAAGACCGAGACCGCGAATGCATTCACGGCGTCGTTCATCAGCCAGTTTGCGAACATCGGCCTGATCGTCACCGGCATCATGGCGGCGGTGTTCTTCACGCTGATCCTCCTGACCGGCAACACCATGGCGCAGGCGGTGCGCGAGCGCATTCCCGAGCTGGCGGTGCTGAAGACCATCGGGTTCTCGAATCGCAGCGTGCTTTCGCTGGTGCTGGCCGAGTCCGTACTGCTGGTGGTGATCGGCGGCGTGGTCGGCGTGCTGCTGTCGATGGCGGTGGTCGGCGGGGTCAAGGCCAAGCTGGGTGCCAGCATGCCGATGGCCAACGTGGGTTCGTCGATCTGGGGGGCGGCGATCGTGCTGATGATCGTGATCGGGCTGATCGTGGGCGTGCTGCCGGCATTGCGGGGCATGCACTTGAAGATCGTGGATGCACTGGCGGGACGCTAAAGGACAACGACATGAAAAGATTCCTGCGCGGTTTGTGGCTGGTGGTGATCCTGATCGCGTGCCTCGTGGCCTGGTCATTCCTGCCTTGGTACGGGGCCGTGGCCGCGGTGATCGTGCTTATCCTGTGGCTGGTGCTGACGCGTGGCGGGCGACGCACGCTCAATGTCACCGGTGTCGGTCTGGCGACCCTGCCTTCGCGCTGGGGTGCGTCCTCGGTGATCGTGATCGGCATCGCCGGCGTGGTCGGGGTGCTGGTGGCGCTGCTGGCGATGGGCGAGGGCCTGCAGGCCACGCTGCAAGGGACGGGCAATGTCGACACCGCGATCGTGATACGCGGCGGGTCGCAGTCCGAGTCCAGTTCGGTGCTGCTGCACAGCGACGCGGTGCTGATCGCGCAGACCGCAGGGGTCGCGCGCGATGCGCAGGGTCACGCGATGGCCTCTCCGGAGCTGTTGCTGGCTGCAAACCTGCCCAAGAAGAACGGCCAGGATGCCAATGTGTCGGTGCGCGGCGTGGGGCCGGAGGCGTGGGCGGTGCGACCGAACGTCAAGATCATCGCGGGGCGCAAGTTCACGCCCGGAACGCTGGAACTCGACGTCGGCAAGGGCGTGATGCAGCAGTTCAAGGGCATGGCAATCGGTGACAGCGTCAAGCTTGCCAACCAGCAGTGGAAGGTGGTCGGCGAGTTCGATTCCGGCGATGCCTTCAATTCGGAAATCTGGGCCGACAAGGACACCATCGCTCCGGTCTACCACCGCGGCAGCAGCGCGTCGTCGGTGACCGTGAAGCTGACCTCGCCCGCAGCTTTCAGCACGTTCAAGGCAGCCTTGGCCGCCAATCCGCAGTTGAAGGTCGATGCCGAGACCACGAAGAAGTATTTCGCCGACCAGTCCGGCGGGCTCAATCAGGTGATCCGCGTCGTGGGCACGACCATCGCCATCATCATGGCGATCGGCGCGGTGTTCGGCGCGTTGAACTCGATGTACGCGGCGGTGGCGACGCGTTCGCGCGAGATCGCCACCTTGCGTGCGGTGGGATTCCGCGGCACGCCGGTGGTGGTGTCGGTGCTGATGGAAACCATGCTGCTGGCGCTGGCCGGCGGCGTGCTGGGCGCGCTCGTCGCGTGGGCGATCTTCGGCCATTACACCGCGTCCACCTCGGCAGGCGGGGGATTCAGCTTCACCCAGATGATCTTCCAGTTCCGGGTCACGCCGGAGTTGGTGTGGAATGGTCTGAAGTGGGCGCTGGCGATCGGCTTCGTCGGCGGCCTGTTTCCCGCCGTCCGCGCCGCGCGGCTGCCGGTGACCACGGCGCTTCGCGAGCTGTAGGGCGGGTTTCAACCCGCGTTGGGCAATGCAGTCGTGGGCGAGGCGGGTCAAGACCCGCCCTACGCACTGGCCGTGGGGCGGGTTTCAACCCGCCGAGTTGGGCAGCCGCGCGGCCGTGACCGTGGCTCGCGGTGCCGCGAAGGAGGCAATTGGACGGCACGCGCGCATCTGCGCGCGTGCCGTCGCCCTCCCTATTCGCTTGCCGGCCCTGTCCGGCGACGCCGGGCAGACACCGCCAACACGCCCAACAAGCCGAGCCCTGCGCCGAACAGCAACAGGTTCGACGGCTCTGGTACGCCCGTCGTCGGAGGCGGGAGCACGGCGCCGAACCCGTCGAGGTAGACGTAGCCTGCATGACCCGTGGGTTCGCAATCGGCGGCGAGTACCGAGAGCAGGAAATCGTCGCCATACAGCGCGGCGTCGATCGCCAGTTGCTCGATCTGCCACTTGGGCGTGTAGTAGTACGTGCCGTCGAAATCGAAGCGCGGGTCGATGCCGCCACCGCCGCTGGCCGCGTTGTACTCGCGGCTGATCAACACGGTACCGGTCGTCAGGTCGGTCAGCGTGATGATCATCGTCGCCGCATCCGTCGGGCCATGCGCGCCCTCCAGCACCGACTTCCAGGCGAAGAAGATGTTCGGGTCGGTGTAGCCTTTGACTTCCTGGCTGATGACCGAGGCATAGCCACCCGTGATCGTGTCTTCCACACGCCACGAATAATTGCCGGAATAGACCGTGGTTCCGAGTTTGGAGCCGACATCGGGGTCGGTGTAGCTCTTGTCGATGATGCTGGAATGGCTGTTGGCGATAGTCGAGTCATAGCGCGATCCACCTGGCAGGAAATCCGCCGGATTCAGTGGGTTATATAGACCCCCGCGGTAGCCGCCACCGAGCGTCCAGCCATTCGCGTTGCCGTCTTCAAACCCTCCGTTGATGAATCCTGTTGTGGTTGCCTGTGACACCTGGGGTACCAGCGCGATGGTCCCGAGCATCGCGATGGCGGGGAAAAACCTCGACAAGCTGAACCGTTTCATGTGCGTTCTCCCTCGTTGGATTGCACGTTGTCTTGCGTTGGCCCGTCGCAGGCCCCTGAACTGGACGGGTTGCTTCACCAAGCACGTGGCGTGCCAACACCTAACCCTTTGTTTCTGCGAGATGCCGGAAGACAAAAATGCAGGAAATGTAAGGTATTCCGACATATGCGGCGGCGTCGGGCGTGGCCTTCCGTCCATGGAGTGGATGCCATGCGGGCTTGCCGTGCACCCAGCCCCGGACGGGGAAGCCGCTTCGGGGACCGCCGGCGGGTTGCGGTGGCGCGGATGCAAAGGCCAACGCACTGAAAGTTCGGGGCAAACCTTCATTCACGGATCGGGCAAACAAGCCGCGGCCGCGACCCGCGAACCATCGGTTCACCCGCGAAGCGGCTGGGTGTTTGGGGCCGGTGCCGTGGAATTCACGTCGCGACTGTGGTGACTTGGGTCGAGCCGGAGGCTCGATCTGTAAAGTTTGCCGACACGGCGTTTTTCGTGGAGCGCGACGGGCCGCAAGACGCGTTCTCTGTTCCCCGCCGTGGGTGCTGCGCGGCTGCCGGTGACCACGGCGCTTCGCGAGCTGTAGGGCGGGTTTCAACCCGCCGAGGTGCGCAATGCGGTCGTAGGCGGGTCAAGACCCGCCTTACGCATTGGCCGTAGGGCGGGTTTCAACCCGCCGGGTTGGGCGCCATGCGGTCGTGGGCGAGGCGGGTCAAGACCCGCCCTACGCATTTGCCGTAGGGCGGGTTTCAACCCGCCGGATGGGCAGCCATGCGGTGGTGGGCGAGGCGGGTCAAGACCCGCCCTACGCATTGGCCGTACGGCGGGTTTCAACCCGCCGGGGTGCGCAATGCGGTCGTAGGCGGGTCAAGACTGTCAAGACCCGCCTTACGCATTGGCCGTAGGGCAGGTTTCAACCCGCCGAGGTGCGCAATGCGGGCGAGGCGGGTCAAGACCCGCCCTGCGCATTTGCCTTACAGCATGCGCCAGGGCAGGAAGATCGCCGCGAGGATCACGGCGAAGATCGACCACTTGGTCGCGTAATACAGCTTGCGGTTGCGGTTCTTGAGCGCCTTGCCGGCGCGGCGTATCGAGTAGGCGTATTTGAAGATCTTGTTGACACCGCCGGTGCGGTCGCCCTCGGCGTTCGGCGAGCTGCCGGCGTGCAGCAACGTGCGCGCGACCAAATGATTGAGGCCTTGCGCCCAGCGGTACTTCATCGGGCGCTCGAGGTCGCAGAACAGGATGATGCGGTCCTGATCGGTCTCGTTCGCAGCCCAGTGGATGTAGGTCTCATCGAACACCACGCCTTCGCCGTCGCGCCAACTGTAAGGCTTGCCGTCGCCATTGATCCAGCAGCGCTCGTCGTTGGGCGTGATCAATCCAAGGTGATAGCGGAGCGAGCCGGCGAACGGATCGCGGTGTTCGCCGAGTTCGCTTCCGGGTGGCAACTGCGTGAACCCGGCGGCCTTGATGTGCGGCGAACCCTTGACGATTTCGATGGTGCGCGGGGAGAGCCTCGCCGCCGATGGATGCGGGGCATCGTCGTACCACTTCAAGTAGAAGCGCTTCCAGCCGGTGCGGAAGAACGAGTGGAAGCCTGCATCGTTGTACTGCCTGGAGGCCTTGATCTGGCTGGCCTTGGCGAGCGCGATGGCTTCCTCGCGGATGACCTGCCAGTGACTGCGCAGGTTTTCGAGTTCCGGAAAATCCGCAGGCGCGAGGTACGGCGTCACCGGCACGCGCGACAACGCGTACATCAGCACGTTGATCGGCGCCATGAACGTCGAGTGGTCGAGGAACTGGCGCCGGAAGCCGTGCCGCACCTTGCCGCGGAAATGCACATACAGCGCGCAGGCGACAAGGATGGCGAGGACGATCCACTTGATCATGCGGGCACTGGCAATCGGGCTCGGAAACGAAGGTGCATTTTACTCCGTGCCGTTGCGGCGCACGCGGTTGCGGGTGCCGTCGCGTCGAGGCTCAGGACGCAACGGCACCCCGGTGCTCACGTTCGAGCAGGGTTTGCTTGCGCGCAGCGCCCCAGCGCCAGCCACCCAGCGTGCCGTCCGCGCGCACCACGCGGTGGCAGGGCACGATCAGTGCGAGCTTGTTCTCGCCGCATGCGCGGCCTACCGCACGCGCCGCGCCGGGTTCGCCGATGGCGCGGGCAATGTTTCCATAGCTGCGGGTTTCGCCGGCGGGAATCCGTGTCAATGCCTGCCAGACGCGCCACTGGAACGCGGTCGCGGTGATGTCCAGCGGCGGCAACGCCGGCATGGGCCGATCGCGTTCCTCTTTGGCGAACTGGCGCGCGATGCGTTCCACCACCGCAGCCAGCCATTCGTCGCGTCCTGCATCGACGCGTGTCAGGGCGGCGCGCGGAAACTCCTGGCGCAGCGCGTCGCGCAAGCCATCGTCGTCGGTACCCACCGTCACCGCACACAATCCGCGTGCGGTCGCCGCGACCAGCACGCGGCCCAGCGGCGAGTCCATGGCGGTGTAGCGGATCGCGACGCCCTCACCGCCCTCGCGATAGCGTGCCGGCGGCATGCCCAGCAGGCGGTCGCTGTGTTCATAGACCCGGCTGCCGGAACCGAATCCCGCGGCGTAGATCGCATCGGTGACGTCGGATCCTTCGCGCAATGCGTGCCTGAATTGGCCGAACCGGCGTGCCCGCACATATTCGGCGGGGGACACCCCGAAACGCCGACGGAAACAGCGCTGCAACCAGCTTGCCGAAAGCCCGACACGTCGGGCGAGGTCCTGCAGCGGCGGTACGGGGTCGCTTTCGTCCAGGATCCCGCGGGCGCGCTCGATGGGATCGAGGCCTGGCATGTCGAAGGAGGATTTGGCGTTCATGCGGCCATGCTGGAGGTTGCGCGTCGGGCCCGCCATCCGGTTCTTGTCGCGCGGCTCTTGTCGCCTGCTCTTATCGGGATTCAGTCGCGGTGCGGCAAGGCGTCAGGCGGACGGTCCGGCACCACGCGAAATTCGCCCTCGATGATGTTCGGGTCTGCACGCCGGGGTTTGGCGCGTACGAGCCGACGCCGCGCCAGCAGCCACGCGGGCGCGACGACCAGCGCCAGCGCGCCGACGACCAATCCCACGGCGACCAGGACCGCGAGCACCAGCATGCCCGCCGCCAGTACCAGCGTGCGAAGCAGCGGGTGCCGGGGCAGGAGGAGGTAAAACGCTTGCGCGCGCATCGGATTGGGCCACGTGGCAGAATGTTCCTTCCACCATGCGGGCGCCGGTCGATGGTCGCAAGGGTCGGCGGCACGACAAGCCGTTGTGCAAGCCGCGTCGTGGCGAGCCAGCGATGCAGGATTCGGCATTTTCCGCCAACTGGAGGAGTCGCGGATGGACATGATCAGCGCCTGGGACAACCTGTGCCGCCTCCAGGACATTCCCGATGGCGGCGTGTTGGGCGTCAATCCTCCGGATCCGGAAGGCGAGCCGCTGCTGCTGTCGCGGCGCGGCAATTCGGTGCAGGCGTGGCTGAACATCTGCCCGCACGCAGGCCGACGGATGGATTACGCGCCCGGGCTGTTCCTGATCAAGGACGACAAGCTGACCTGCGCCGTGCACGGCGCGACGTTCGCCTTGCGCCAAGGCGGGCTGTGCATCGCGGGGCCGTGCCGCGGCCAGTCGCTGGTGTCCGTGCCGGTGCAGGTGCGCGACGGGCTGGTGACCCGCCGGTAGGACGGATCCAGGCGCAGGCCGGCTCAAGCCCGAACGGCGGAGCCGGCAGCCGGCGCCTGACGGTAGTTTGGTAGGGCGGAATCGGCGCAGCCGCTTCCGCCGAAGGCAAATCCGGCGGAAACCGCTTCGCGGGTTCCGCCCTACGGCTCTCCATGGTAGCCACCCCTACGTTTCTTTCGGACGTCTACCGGTGCGACGGTCGGTTGGCTCATAAATTCGCGAAGGCGCCCAGCGGGTCTTGCGCGCGCGCGACGCTGACGATGAACAGGAACACGACCAGTGCGCCGACGAAGCAAGCGGCGCGGATGCCGCGCGTGCGTCCGCGCCGGAGTGCGAACACGCCGAGCGCGATGTAGACGACCAGCAGCAGCACCTTGACCGTCAGCCAACCCTCGACGAACGGGTACTGGTGGATGATCGTGGTCAGCTCGATCGCCGCGGCCAGCAGCAGCACGTCGATCGCGACCGAGATGCGTCGCAACGCCGTGTGGTTGGCGAGC
>JBOHYT010000133.1:0-3485 GCA_050738055.1 Rhodanobacteraceae bacterium | reverse complement strand
ACGCCGATCCCCGAGACGTTCGACTACGAGCGCGTGTGCGGTCTTTCCGCCGAAGTCTCGGCGAAACTGAAACGCGTGCGTCCCGCCACCGTCGGCCAGGCACGCCGGATCAGCGGGGTCACGCCCGCGGCGATTTCGCTGCTGCTGGTGCATCTGAAGCGCGGCACCAACCGCGCGGCGTGAATGATCGGGAGTCGGGAGTCGGGAGTCGGGAGTCGGGACTCGGGATTCGGGACCCGGCGCCAAGCGCTGGCGCGCCGCCTCCTTTCCGCAGGAGGGCCGGAAGGCCCGACCGGGTCGCGGCTGCCGCCGCTCCTACACCGCCTTTCCGTACGAGGGCCGGAAGGCCGACCGGGTCGCGGCTGCCGCCGCTCCTACACCGCCTTTCCGTAGGAGGGCCGGAAGGCCCGCTGCAGCGCGGAGGCGGCGAACGAGCACGCCCCATACGCCGGCGGATGGATTGAAACGAACGTCTGTATTACGCTTGCCCGGTCCCGCCATCCGGCGATTTGGGAGATTCCGGCATGCTTCGCCCCCGTCACCTCGCCTGCGCGGTCGCGCTGGCGCTTGCAAGTTCCGCCGCGTTCGCGCAATCCGCGCCGCCACCCGTGCAGCCTTCGACGCACGCCGGCCTGTTCGACCGGATGGTGGTGTTCGGCGACAGCCTCTCTGATGACGGCAACCTGTCGCTGGCGCTGAAGCTGCCGCAGATCATGCGCTTCACTACCAATCCGGGACAGACGGGGCTCGAAGACGTCGCCGACTACTTCGGGATTCCGATGACACCGGCGCTTTCGGGCGGCACCGACTTCGCCTTCGGCGACGCCGGCATCCTCAACAATTCGCCGGGGTCACCGTCCATCGTACCGACCCTGCCGACCCAGCTCGGGATGTATCTGCAGGCGACCGACAACCACGCCGATCCAAACACGCTGTACGCAATGTGGGGTGGCGCCAACGACGTGTTCTACGCCGCGACGTCCGCGGTAGCCGCGGCGCAGGCGCAGCAGGCGATCCAGGCCCAGATCGCGGCGCAGGTCCAGGAAGCGATCGCGCACGGCCTGATTCCGAACGACCCGACCGCGATCGCCGCGTTCACCGCCCAGATCACCCCGGCCGTCACCCAGGCGGTGGTCGCGGGAGCCGAGGCCAAGGCCGGCGTCTCGACGCTGATGGACCAGGCCCAAGTCCAGGCCTACCTGCAGAAGGCCGCGGCGACCGAACTCGGCATGATCGGGCAACTCGGAAAAGCCGGCGCGCGCTACGTGATGGTGTTCAATCTGCCCAACATCGGGCTAACGCCCTCGGCGCTGGTGCAAGGACCGCAGGCCGCGGCGCAGCTCACCGGCCTGTCGCTGATCTACAACAACACGTTGAACACCGGGCTGGCCAATGCCGCGGTCAACATCATACCGATCAACACTTTCGCGCTGCTCAACCAGATCATCGCCGATCCGGCGCGCTACGGCTTTACCAACGTCACCGCGCCTGCGTGCACCGGCGGCGATGGCAGTTCGTTCGAATGCCTGCCTGCCGGCACGCCGGGCGCCACGGTCACCTACCAACACGGCACCCAGAATACTTATCTGTTTGCCGATGGCGTGCACCCGACCACCGCCGCACACGCGGAACTGGCGCAGTACGCCGAATCGATCATCACCGCGCCGGGCGAAATTTCGCTGCTGGCCGAAGCACCGCTCGCGATCAACCAGAGCCTCAACCATTCGATCCTCGACCAAGCCACCACCAGCCTCACGCAGGCGCCCGGCAACGGTCTGCGCGTGTGGGCCAATTACGACTATGCGCGGCAGCGGCTGGATGCGCAGGTCAATTCGCCGAAGAGCAGCAACGACGTCAATACGCTCAGCATCGGCGCGGACATCCATCCGTCCGACTCGCTGACCGCGGGCCTCGCCTTTACCGCGGGCCAGCAGCGGGACGACTTCGCGGGCCATGCCGGCGGCTTCAAGTTGCAGGATCTGCTCGCGACCGGCTACGCGATGTGGGCGTGGGACAACCAGGCGTATTTCGGCGCGATCGGCAGCTTCGGGCATCTCGGCTACCGCAACGTCCATCGCAACATCCCGATCGGCCCGACCGTGCAATACGAGGACGGCAGCACCTCGGGTTCGCACGTCGCATTCGCGCTGACCGGCGGCTGGTGGTTCGATCTCGGCAACTGGCGCACCGGGCCGTACGGTGAGCTTTCCTGGGAGCACATCCATGTCGACGGCTACAGCGAGGACGGCGGCGACGCCACCGCGATGACCTTCGGCCGGCAGGACCGCCACGCGATGATCGGCATGCTGGGCTGGCAGTTGACCGCCAACATGCAGGCTGGCAACACGCTGCTGCATCCGTTCGCGCGGGTCGCGTGGAACCACGACAGCGATGCCGACGCGAGCGACGTCACCGCGGGCCTGGTCACGATGCCGGGCACGTTTGCGCTGCCGGGTTTCATGCCGGACAACAACTGGGGCAGCGTCGGCGTCGGCTTGGCTGCCGATTTCACGCCGACGTTTTCGGGCTGGATCGGTTACGACGGCCGCTTCTCGGATTCGAGCCAGCACGTCAACAGCCTGAACGTGGGCGCGAAGTTGCGGTTCTGAGCGACAACGCAACTCCCTCCCTTCAAGGGGAGGGCTGGGGAGGGGATGGGTTCGTCTGCGGTTCAACACCATCCCCACCCCAACCTCCCCTTGAAGGGAAAGGGGAAAAGCGCCGCATTATGCGCAGCTTTTTCGATTGCGCGGCCTTTTCATCGAGCTGGCTTGCGCGATATCGATCGCAAAATATCGCTTGCACTCCCTCCCCTTCAAGGGGAGGGATGGGGAGGGGATGGGTTCGTCCTTGGTTCAACACCATCCCCATCTCGACCTTCCCCTTGAAGGGGAAGGAGAAAAGCGTCGCGTCATGCGCAGCCTTTTCGTCCGCGAACCAGAATCTCAATGCGGCTTGGCGAACTTCTTGTACTCGGCCGTGGCCTGTGTGTTGAGCGTCTTGGCGTCGGCGTCGGACAGCGTGGTGGTCTTGCCGTCGCTGATCTGCTGCTTCAACACCAGCACGCCCTGCTCGTTCCAGCCGGCCTTCTCGGTGGACGTGGCGGGAGCGTCCGGTTTCGGCATCTGTTCCTGCACCACCACCCACGGCAGGCCGTCGCGATAGGCGTATTCGGTCTTGGTGAAGCCGGTCTTGGTGTCGTTGACCTGCACGATGATGAACTCGACGCCGTGCACGTCGCTGAACACCTGCCAGCTTCGCGATTCGCCGATCTTGCTGGAGGTGCCGGATTTCACCTTCATGCCGCCGGTCTGGCCCTTGGCGTTCTGGAAATCGGCCAGCATTTTCTCGGCCGGGGTGGGCTCGGCGGCGAGAGTCAGGTCGACCTTCGCCGGCTGGCCGTGGGTGAGCACCGGCTGCTGCAGCTTGGTATTCCAGGTGCGCCCGTTGTCCTGCATGGTCGCCTGCAGCACGTACAGGTCGTT
>JBOHYT010000132.1:0-2667 GCA_050738055.1 Rhodanobacteraceae bacterium | reverse complement strand
CGTGCTCGCGGGCGCGGCCCAATGCGGTCATCATTTCCAGCATCGGCGGCAGTCGCTTCTTCCACGCGCCGCGCGCGGTGAAGTGCGCGGCGATCTCGTCGGCCGACAGCGGCGCCGCGCTGGCGGCCAATATTCCCGCCACCGCACGTACCTGGCCGATGGCTTCGCTGGGCCACGGCTGCCGTTTGCCTGCGACAAGTTGTGGCGTCGTGGCGGGTACTCCACTGGTTTCGATCTCGGTTTGCTGCGGCGTGGCTTCGGCGGTCGGGTGCTGGAATTCCGGGCGCAGCCAGCGCACCACGCCGCGCGCTTCCTCGGCCGCGCGTTCCGCGTTCAGCGCCACCAGCCGTTCCAGGGTCGCCTCGTCGAACGCGCGCTTGGCGTCGGCGGCACAGTCACGCACACCGTTCGCGCTGAGCCCTTCGACAAGCTCAGGACAGGCTACGCTTGCGCCAGCAGGCGGAGTCGAAGCGCGCCCGCCGTCGGCTCTTCCTTCTCCCCCGGCGCCAGTCTTTTGTTCGTCATTCCGGCGACGGGCGGAATCCAGCTCTTTGCGGGGCATCGACTGCAACTGGGCCCCGGCCATCGCCGGGGCGACGGCATGAGTACTGTTTCCTTGCGCGACTTGCAACAACGGCAATAGATCCGACCAGCCGTAGGCATCCAGCACCGCGGCGTCGAGTTCGTCGTGCAACTGTCGCAGCACCGAAACCAACCCGTGTTCGTGGATTGTGCGTTCTTTCGTGGTCAGCGTCTGGCCGCTGCGCAATTTCTCCAGCACGTTGTACATGCCGGTCAGCGTCAGGTCGGGATGCAGCCCCTGCTGACGTTTGCGGTGCGCGTCCAGTTGTTCACCGAGGTCGCGGATGCGCGCAACCAAAGCCTCCCCCTTCAAGGGGGAGGTTGGAGGGGGATGGGGTTGGGTTGAGGATCGTGTTGGATGGAACCCATCCCCACTCGGCGCTGCGCGCCGCCCTCCCCTTGAAGGGGAGGGTTCAACAGCGTCGCTGGCGGCGGGGAAGGGGAATGGATCGAAGCAGCGGGTCTTGTTGTACACGGGCCGGTCTTCCAGCGTTCCGCCGGCTTTGAGTGCCCAGGTGGCGTGCACGCTTGACGAGAGCACGCCGAGAAACCGTGCATCGTCGAGCGCGATGCACACCAGCCGGTTGTCGGGTGCGATGTTGGCGTCGAGGAACTGGAACGTCCGGTGCTTGGCGGTTTCCACGGTGGCGATGTAACGCGGCAAACCCTTGAGCGCCTTGCGCAGCTCGCGGCGTGGTTCGCCAAAGACACACCAGTTTTCGCGGTAACTTGCGCGCTGGTTTTGATCGCGCTCCGGCTTCACGCGCTCCAGCACATGCTGATAGACAGCCGGAAATTTCCGACGCACGTCGTCGGCTTCGAGTCCGAACAGGTCGATCACCAGTACGCCACGCGGCGTATCGGTGAGGTCGCGGCCGTTGCGGTAGGCGCGAACGCGTTGCTCCAGCCCGGTGACGGACCCCAGTCCGAGGTCGTGCGCCTGCTCCGGCGTGACGATGAAGCCGGCGCCGTGCAATTTGAAACCGGGGCAACACAAAGTCGCGTTGGACAACAGCGCCTTCGCGCCGGCGACGTCGGCACCGATGCTGAGGTCCGCGTGGATCATGCCCGGACGCTCGCGGAACGTGACCGCGATTTCATCCCGACCCGTATCGGCTTCGCTCTCGATCGTGAGCAAGCGTCCGGCGTGTACGCCTGCAATGCCCGTGGTCATCGCGATACGCACCGCCGCGCCGTCTGCGGTATCCACCCACGGATGGTCGGGAATCGCGAAGGCCAGCGAAAGCGGCTCTGCTTTTCCCACTCCCTCCGGGAGAGGATGGCGCGCAGCACCGGATGAGGGTTCGGGTGCAGTGCGGCGTTTTGATTTGCTCGTGCCCTCATCCGCCCTTCGGGCACCTTCTCCCGGAGGGAGAAGGGAAGCGCTTGTCTTGTTGAGCAATGCCGTCTCGACGACGCGGCGGTTGAACGTCTGGCGGATGGAGTTCGTGGTGATGAAACCGAAACGCTGCAGTGCGCCGCGCGCAGTCAGTACCGCGGCGTGGTGCCACCAATGCATCACGAAATCGGAGGATTCGGGCACGGCCGACCAGACCGCGCGCAATGCGTCGGCGTAACCATCGCCCAGTTCGCGCCGCACGTTGGAGGCGCCAATGAACGGCGGGTTACCGACCACGAAATCCGCCTTGGGCCACGCGGCCTTGCGCGGGTTGACATAGCGTTCCAGCGGCGTGCGCGCGGCTTCGTCGGGTACCGGCTCGCCGGTAACGGGCGATGGCTTGTACGTCTTGCCATCCCAACGCGTCACCGGCACGCCGCGTGCATCGGTGACGTATTCGACCTTGTCGTACGCCAGCACCGCGTCGCGGTTCTCGATGTTGCGGAAGTCGCGCACCACCGGCTGCGGCGGGTTGACGTCGCCGCGGGTGCGGAAGTGCCATTGCAGATACCCGATCCACAACACCACTTCGGCGATCGCGGCGGCGCGCGGGTTCACCTCGATGCCGAGCAACTGGTGCGGATCGACGGTTTCGGCTTCCTCCGCGATGACGCGGCTGGCCTCCATGTCGATGTCGGTCTGTGCAGTGATGCCAAGACTGCTCAGGCCAAACTCGTCGAGCGCGT
>JBOHYT010000131.1:0-1996 GCA_050738055.1 Rhodanobacteraceae bacterium | reverse complement strand
AATCCACGGGTTTGGCAAGCTGCAACAAGAGCTGGATTCCGGATCGCGCGATGGAGCCACGCGTCCGGAATGACGAGCATGGGAAGACTTCGCCGCGGCCGGAATGGCGGCGCTTGTTGGAATGGCGGCAAAAGGAACGGACAGCGTGGTGTAACGAACGCATGGACCCGGCGGAGGACGGTGATGTACAAAGCTTCCATGCCCAACGATGCCGCACATCCGTCCAGCGACGTACGCGCGGGCGCCGCCGTGACGCCGCTGGTCGTCGGCGTCACCAGTCATCGCAACCTCGTCCCGCACGAGGTCGAATCGCTGCGGCAGCGCGTGCGGGAGCTGCTGGCGCAGTTGCAGCGCGAGTTTCCGAATTCGCCGCTGACGATACTGTCGCCGCTGGCCGAGGGCGGTGATCAACTCGTCGCCGAGGAAGGCCTGAAGTTGGGCGCGCGGCTGGTTGCGCCGCTGCCGTTCGCGCGCGAGTTGTACGCGCACGATTTCACCGACGCGGCCGCTCGCGAACGCTTCGAATCGCTGTGCGCGCAGGGCGAGGTGATCGAGCTGCCGTTGCTGGTTGCGCACACGTGGGAAGCGGTTGCCGCGCCGGGTGAGCAGCGCAATCGGCAATATGCGCAGGTCGGGATGTTCGTGGCACGACATTGCCACCTGCTGCTGGCGATCTGGGATGGCAAGCCGTCCTACCGGCTGGGGGGCACCGCGCAGATCGTGGACTATTTCCTGACCGGTACGCCGCCGGGCAGCATCGAGCGCCGGCGCGACAAGCGCCCGCGGTTGTACGGCGGTGGCGACGAGCGCCTCCTGTGCCACTTGGTCTGTTCGCGCAACACGCCGGAGGGCGCACCCGCAGCACCGCTCGAACCGGGACAAATCGTGTGGCGCAGCCACGATCAAGCCTCGACGCCGGATGCGCCGATGCCACAGGCATTCCGCACGGTGTACGCGCATGCCGATGAGTTCAACCACGACGCCGGCAAGTACGCGAACGAGATCAAGGCGGGGGGTGCCCTCATCCAGGATGCTCCGCCAAGCGCCGGCCACGTCGAGGTACGCGCGCCGTCCTCGCCCGCCATCCTGTTCCGCGCCGCCGACTGGCTGGCGATCCACTTCCAGCGCCGGGTGTTGCTGGCGATGCGGATGATCTACTTGGTGGCGTTCGTGATGGGTGTGGCTTTCACGGCCTACGACAACCTGCCGAACCAGGACAACATGCTGTATGTTTTCCTGTTCCTGTTCGCGACTGGCGTGATCGTGAGTGCGATCGCGAAGCGACGCGACTGGCACCGCAAGTACCTCGATTACCGCGCGCTGGCCGAGGGCCTGCGCGTGCAGTGCCATTGGCGACGCGCCGGCATTTCGCTGACCGGCAACGCCGAATTCGCGCACGACAGCCTGTTGCAGAAGCAGGACATCGAACTCGGTTGGGTGCGCAACGTGATGCGCACGGCGGGGCTCTCGGACGACCCATCACCCACGCAGCCCGACGCCGCAGCCATGCGCGGCGTGATCGACGACTGGGTGGGCGACGAAAGCAGAGGCGAACTCGGTTACTACAAGGTGCGCACCGGGCAGCGCGAGCGCGCGCACCGCATCAACGAGGCGCTCGGCACTCTGTGCCTCCTGGCCGGCATCCTGATCAGCATTATGCTGGCGGTGCTGGTGCACCGGCTCTCGACCGACGTGAAGAACGACTGGATCGTGGTGATGGCGGTGTTCTCGATCTTCGCCGCGGTGCGCGAAGCGTATTCGTTCCGCAAAGCCGACCGCGAACTGATCCGGCAGTATCGTTTCATGGAACGCGTGTTCGGCAACGCGCGCACGGCGCTGGACAAGACCGACGACGCCGAAGAGCAACAGGAAATCCTGCGCGCCCTCGGCGAAGCCTCGCGGGCCGAGCACGTCGAGTGGGCCGTAATGCACCGCCAGCGGCCGCTGGAGGCGGGGAAGATGTAGGGCGGGTCTTGACCCGCCATTCCAACAACGG
>JBOHYT010000130.1:0-23905 GCA_050738055.1 Rhodanobacteraceae bacterium | reverse complement strand
CGGTCGGCCAGCGTGGACTTGCCGTGATCGATGTGGGCAATGATCGAAAAGTTACGAATCTGCTGCATGGGGCACGCGGCGTGGGCGCCTCGTGGCGCGCAAACGGGCGATTATCGCATGCGGCGGGAAGCGGGAACGGGGAAAGCCTCTTCCAATGACACATGAGCCTGGAAGGGGCGACGTGATTCCAACGACAAATGAGCCTGAACGGTCATGCTCGGAGCATGATCGTGACCCTCAATACCCATTCGCTGTCTTCGTTGGACGAGGTGCGTGCCTTTCTCGATGGCAACGCCGAGGTCCAGTTCGTGCCACCACCGCATGCCGACCGCCATACGTGGCTGGCGGCCACCCTGCAGCAGTTCCACTACGCCACGCTGCGACGCCCCGACAAGAGTCTGGTGCGCGCCTTCGCGCTCAAGGTCAGCGGCTACTCACGGGCCCAACTGACGCGCCTGATCGGACAGTGGCAGCGGGATCGACGGATCGTCGATCGACGTGGGCCGCCGGCGCAGCCGTTCACCCGTCGCTACCGCGAGGCCGATGTGGCCGCACTGGTCAAGCTCGATCGCCTGCACGGCCAGCTCTCCGGCCCCGCCACCAAGAAGCTCGCCGAGCGCGCCGTGACGATGTTCGACGACGCGGAGTACGAACGCCTCGCCCACATCTCGGTGGCGCATCTTTACAACCTGCGCGCCAGCGCCGGCTATCGCCGTCAGCGTGGCCACTACGAACCTACCCGCTCACGCAGTATCACCATCGGCAAACGCCGCCGCCCGCAGCCCAACGGGCAACCGGGCTATCTGCGCGTGGATTCGGTGCACCAAGGCGACTTCGACGGCATCAAGGGCCTGTACGTCATCAACATGGTCGATGCCGTCACCCAGTTCGAGGTCGTCGCGGCAGTCCCACGCATCAGCGAGGCCTTTCTCGTCCCCATCCTGCGCAAGGCCATGGACACCTTCCCGTTTGTCCTGCACGGCTTCCATTCCGACAACGGCTCGGAGTACATCAACCACCGCGTCGCCGAACTCCTGGACAAGCTGCGTATCGAGTTCACCAAGTCGCGCTCGCGCCATACCAACGACAACGCCCTGGTCGAGTCCAAGAACGCCTCAGTGGTCCGCAAACACTTGGGCTACAGCCACATCCCCAGCCACCATGCCGACCTCGTCAACGCCTTCCTGCGCGACTTCCTGACGCCTTACCTCAACTTCCACCGCCCCTGCTTCTTCCCCGAAACCATCGTCGACAACAAGGGCCGGCAACGACGCCACTATCGCTATCAGCACATGGATACGCCCTATGCAAAGCTCAAAGCGCTGCCCGACGCCCAACGTTTCCTGAAACCCGAACTGACCTTCGAAACCCTCGACCAGCAAGCCCACGCCATGACTGACAACCAAGCTGCCGAACAACTCAATCTCGCAAAAACCAAGCTCTTCCAGCAGATCTTCAAAAGCAAAGCCGCCTGACCCCTCAAACCCGATCGCTCAGGCTCATTTCACTTTTGGAATATGCTACGGCGAGCCGAGCGCCCGCGGAATGCACGGCAGCTCTGCCTGAACGCTGCCTGCGCCCGGGCGGATGCCACGAAGGATCGCGACGCGGCGCCCCGTACAATCGCGGCCCTGCAACTCTGCCCGTCGACCGCACCCACCACGCATGTTACGTATCCGCCGCTCCCGAGCCGCGCAAAGCATCGTCACCGCCTGCATGGTCGGCGCGCTCGCCGCCTGCGCGGTGGCGCCGCCGCGCACGGACGACCCGCTGCAGAAATTCAATCGCAAGATGTTCGCGTTCAACCAGTTCGCAGACAAGGCGGCGATCCGCCCGGCGGCCAAGGCATACGTCAAGGTGACCGGCCCCAAGGAGCGGGTATTGATCGGCAACTTCTTCGACAACCTGCGCGCACCGGTCACGATCATCAACGAGGTGCTGCAGGGCCGGCCGGTGCCAGCGCTGCAATCCACCGGCCGGTTCGTGATCAACACGACTGTCGGGTTCCTGGGCTTCTTCGACCCCGCCAGCGACATGCAATTGCCGGCGCATCCCACCGACTTCGGGGTCACCCTGGCACATTGGGGCGCGCCCGAAGGCCCGTACCTCGTGCTGCCGTTCATCGGCCCGACCACCGCGCGCGACGTTTGGCGGCTGCCGGTGGACAGCTACTTCGACCCACTCTCGTGGTACGCGCGCGACCACGATTTCCCATGGCACGCGCAATACCTGCCCGGCATCTTCTACCTTGTCACCTTGCGCGCGCGCGCGCTGCCGCTCGACAGCGTGCTCGACAGCTCCTACGACCCGTATGCGTTCATGCGCGACGCCTACCGCCAGCATCGCCTCTACGAGATCTACTACGGCAATCCACCGCTGTCGGCGATCGAGGAATTGCAGGGTTCCAGCCCTTCGGAGCAGAGCGGCGAGGATCTCGAGCAGTTGCTCGAACAGCAGAAGGCCTACGAGAAATCCCACGGCATCAACCCGAACGGTGCGCCGGCGCCGGCCGGATCCTCGTCACCCGCTCCCGCATCGAGCGTCCCGGCTCCTGCATCGAGCGTCCCGCCGCCGCCTTCCAGCGCCGGCCCGGCGTCCGCAGGTTCCGTCGACTGATCGAAGCGCGATCAGGCGGCGTCCGGGACTTCCAGCAAGGCGGTCACGCCGCAGACCTCCGCCAGCGCGCGCAGGCCTTCAGGCCAGTGGACCACTTCCAGTCGACGGCCGGCGCGGCCCGCGGCGGCGGCCAGCGCGATCACGCACGCGAGTCCCGCGCTGTCGGCGCGCGTCACGCCTGCAAGATCCAGACGTGTCTGCGTGCCCGCCGTGAGGGCGCGATCGCCTTCGGCACGGACGCGTGCCGCGGTGGCGAACGTCAGCTCGCCGCGGATCGCCAGCGTATCGCCATCGGTGCCGATGTGCACCGCTTCGACGTGGACGGACGCAGGTGACATGCCTGTCAGTGTCCGCCGCCTTCCTTCTTCATTTCGCCGATCGTCGCCGCACCTTGCGTCTGCAGGCGCTTGATCAGGCCATCGATGCCTTCCTTCTGGATTTCCGCGGCCACCTGGTTGCGATAATTGGTGATGTAGGAAATGCCTTCGATGATGACGTCGTAGGCTTTCCATTGCCCCGACGAGGTCTTGCGGAACGCGTAATCGACCGACAGGTTCTTGCCGCTCGAAAGCAGCACCTGGGTGCGCACGATGGTGCGGCGCTGATCGAGCGGCCCCTGCGCCGGCAGCACTTTCACCGAACCGCGCGTGTAGGCGACCAGGCCTTCGGCGTAGCGGTGGGTCAGCGCGGTGTAGAACGCACGCGTGAACGCGACGCGCTGCGCGGGTGTGGCCTCGCGTGCGTACCGGCCCAGCACCAGCAGCGAGGCGTAATTGGTGTCGAAGTGCGGCAGCACGACCCGGTCGATGATCTTGATCACCTGCTCCGGGTTCTGGCGGAGTTCCGCCTGGTGCCCCTGGATCGCTTTGCCGAGCTGGTCGGCGATCGACTGCACGATCTGTTGCGGGGTCTGCTGCGCCGATGTCGCCGCGCCGGCGGGCAGCACGAACGCCAAGGCCGCCAGCGCCACCGCCAGCGAAGAGATGAAACGTTTCAACATGTTGGTCTCCTCGTCCGCGCGGTGTCGCCGCGCGAAAAAAAAGGGATCAGGGTTTGCCGGATGCCGGCGGCGGTGCGCTGGATGCGGACGGCGCCGCGGGACTGCTCGAATGCGGGCCGCCATTGACCATGAATTTGCCGATCAGGTTCTCGATGCTCATCGCCGACTGGGTCAGCACCATCTCATCGCCGTTCTTCAGGAAAGTCGGCGAACCGCCCGGCTCGATGTTAACGTACTGGTCACCCAGTAAACCGCTGGTGAATATCGCGGCCGAAGAATCGTCCGGGATGTCGTTGTATTGCTTGTCGATCGCCATCGTCACCAGCGCATCCATCCGCTGCGGTTCCAGCCGGATCGATTGCACGTCGCCGATCCGGACGCCGGCGATCTTCACCGGCGCGCGTGTCTTCAACTGGCCGATGTTCTGGAAGCGCGCCTTGATCACGTAGGTGCTGCCGTGCGCCACGTTCACGACCGAGGTGGTCTGGGTGGCGAGATAAGCGAGCGCGGCGAACCCGAGCAGGATGAACAGGCCGGTGCCGATCGCGTAGGAAGGTCTGGGATTCATGCATTCACCAATGCCGCGCGCCGGTCAGGTCATGAAAGCCGTAATCACGAAATCGAACGCGAGGATCACGATCGAGGAAAACACCACCGTGCGGGTGGTCGAGTACGCGACGCCCTCGCTGGTGGGCGGCGCCGTGTAGCCCTGGAACACCGCGATCAGGCTGACCACGCCGCCGAACACGATGCTCTTGTACAGGCCATCGAGAATATCCCGCTGCAACGATATCGTCGAGGCCATGTTGCCCCAGAACGTGCCGTTGTCGAGCCCCAGCCAGGTCACGCCCACCAGATGCGCGCCGAAGATGCCCATGGCGTTGAACACGCACTCGAGCAGCGGCATCGCGATCACGCCGGCGAGGAAACGTGGCGAGGCGACATATGCCAGCGGATCGACCGCCATCATCGACATTGCGTCGATCTGGTCGGTCGCGCGCATCAGCCCGATTTCCGCGGTCACCGCGGTGCCCGCACGGCCGGCGACCAGCAGCGCCGTCACCACCGGGCCGAGTTCGCGGAACAACGAGAGCGCGACCACGGTACCGAGCGCGGTGGTGGCCCCGAAGATCGACAAGGTGTAATAGAGCTGCAACGCCAGCACCATGCCAACGAACAGCCCGCAGACCATCACGATCACCAGGCTCATCGCGCCGACGAACCAGATCTGCCGGCACAGCTCGCGCCAGTAGCGCAGGCTCTTCGGCAGCGCGATCAGGACCGCGACGAAGAACAACCCACACTCGCCGAGCGAGGCGACGCCCTGGACCAGCCAGTTCCGGCGCAGGTTCGTGTTCACCGCACTGCCCGCGTCAATCCGAGTTCCGTCGCGTAATCGGGCGCCGGATAGTGGAACGGGACCGGACCGTCGGCGTCGCCGCCGAAGAACTGCCGCGTCCACGGCGAGTCTCGGTGTGCCAGTTCGTCCGGTGCGCCTTCGGCCACCAGCTTGCCGCCCGCGATCAGGTACACGTGGTCGGCCACCTGGCGGATCGCGGCGAGCTCGTGTGCGACCAGGATGGAAGTGATGCCGAGCGTGTGGTTCAAGGTTCGGATCAGGCGCAGCACCTGATTCAAGGCGATCGGATCGAGCCCCACGAACGGTTCGTCGTACAGGATCAGCATCGGGTCAAACACGATCGCGCGCGCCAGCGCAACCCGCCGCGCCATCCCGCCGGAAAGTTCGCTCGGCATGAGATGGGCGGCTCCGCGCAAGCCCACTGCCTGCAGCTTGGTCAGGACGACGTCGCGGATCAGTTCTTCGGGCAATCTCGTGTGTTGACGCAGCGGAAACGCGACGTTCTCGAACACGCTGAAATCGGTCAGCAGCGCGGAGTTCTGGAACAGGAACCCGATCCGCTCGCGCAGTGTGAACAACGCGCGTCGCTTCGCCTTCGTGACTTCCTCGCCGTCCACCCGCACGCTGCCGGCATCGGGCCGAAGCTGGCCGGTGAGATGACGCAACAGCGTGGTCTTGCCGGTCCCGGAAGGTCCCATGACCGCGGTGACGCTGCCGCGCGGCACCTCGAGATCCAACCCTTCGAAGATCAGCTTGCCGCCGAGCCGGGTGTGCAATGCGTGCACCTGCACCATGGGCGCTCTCGTGCCGACAGGGTCATTCGCGTTGGCGCCGGGTGATGGCATCGCACTACGGTAGCCGAGCCGGGCAAACGCGCCAAGCGCCCGTCATGCCACCAGCAACCGTGCAATCAGCGCCGCATGCCGATCGGCCGGCAGCGGGGTGCCGGCGCGGGCAGTGCGCACGACCGCCTGCAAGACAGCCACGGCATCCTCGAAACGGTCGTTGACGACGATGCAATCGAACTCGTGCGCGTGGACGATTTCCTCGCGCGAGGCCGCCAGACGCTTTTCGATCGTCGCCTCGCTGTCGGTCGCGCGGGCGCGCAGTCGGCGTTCCAGTTCCGCCCGCGATGGCGGCAGGATGAAGATCGACACGCAATCGCGATTCGCCCCGCGTACCTGGCGCGCGCCCTGCCAGTCGATCTCCAGCAATACGTCACGACCTTCTTCCAGAATCGGCTCGACCGCGATGCGCGAGGTGCCGTAGCCATGTCCGAACACGTCCGCGTGTTCCAGAAAATTGCCGTGCGCGACCATTTTCCTGAACGTCGCGCGATCGACGAAGTGGTACTGCACGCCATCAACGTCGCCCGGCCGCGGCGCGCGCGTAGTGTGCGAAATCGACAGCGCGATGCCCGGCTCGCGTTCCAGCAACGCATTCACGAGCGTGGATTTGCCCGCCCCCGAAGGCGCGGCGACGATGAAGAGTTTTCCAGGAGCAGGCTTGCCGGAACCCGCATCGCCGCTCACGGCCGCACCTCGGTATGCCGGTAAAGACGCAATCGCGGCTCGACCGAGGCTATCGCTTCGAAGTCGCGGTCGTAGGCCAGCAATTCAACACCGTGCTCGATGGCGGTCTGCGCAACGCAGCAACCCTGGCGACTGCGCGGTGTCACGCCGTGCCAGCGGCAATGCGCGTAGAGCCGCGCTGCGGCCTCATGGGAACGCACTGGATGCTTCGGAACCAGCATCGGCTCGGCGGAGAAATACCTGCGCAGCCGCTCGAAATGCCCGGGCGAATTGGCGCCCTGCAGTATTTCCTGATAGACGACCGGCGAAAGGCAGGCACGGTCCGCCGCCATCATTTCCCGCAAAACCGCAACCGCCACAATCGGCCGATTGCGAATCAGGGCGATCCAGACGGAACTATCGACGAGAACCACGCGCTGATCCGGCGCGGACCGCGCGGATGTCGTAGTCCGGATCGATCAAATCCTGTCCGACCAGATCGAGGATGTTCAATCGCCTGCCCTTGCGCGCGACCTCGCGCAAGGCGATATCGACCGCCTCGCGCTTGGTTTTCGCGCCGGTCGCTTTCATCGCCTGTTTCATCACTTTGTCGTCGATCACGATGTTGGTACGCGTGTTCATATACACCTCCAGATGTGTATGATAGCGCGCGATGCGTCATGCGCGCAGGCATCCGGAAGACTGGCCTGTCCGGCGGCAACGGAGGCGACGGCGCTCATTCCAGGTTGCACCTGAATCACAAGTAGGGCCGGAAAACCGCATGGTTGCGCGGTTCCGCCAATGCGAAAAAGTGCGTGGGTACGATCATGGGTACGGCCTTACGCGAGGTAGGCAACAGGCTCGGCGTATATCGGCGATTGTGGCACATATCGCACAGTGCCACCGGCGCGCCGGTGCTAGGATTCGCGTCGAACCCTCCGCAGGCTGGTGCGACTGGACGGCTTACCGAATCCTTCCCCAGAGATACCGGAGGGTTCACCATCGGCGGCTTGGGCGTGCGAGCCTCGCCCCTTGCGACAGCAGCGCTAATCGTCGTGTTGTGAGCCGCCGGTGTTCATCCCTTTCCGCCAACTGGTGCAGACGGTCACAGCAGGAGAAAAGAACCATGCCGCTGACGCCAGCACAAGCGAAATCGGTCATCCAAGCGACGATCGCGATGCACCAGAAAGGCAAGCTGCTGAATCTGGACAAACGCAGGTATGCACGGGAAGCGAAGGCCAAGGCAACCGTTTCGGGTCCGATCTCTTCGCCGCCCCCACCGCGCAAGAGCGGGTAGCTGCCGAGGCGCAGGCACGCGACGACGCGCGCAACGGCAAGACCGGCAACGTCACGCAAAACTGGCACGGCACGGACTTGGGCGCGGGCGATGCGCCGGAACAGGCCAGAATCGGTGAACCGAACAGGAGTGAACAAAAGTGGACAAGCATCGTAATCAGGCGTCCCCAAGGTCTCCCCGTTGAACAAATCGGAGAAATCGGGAACTCGCGCCGCTTAACTCAATCGTTGCAGACAAAGGGGGAAGTTCATGCGAAACAAATTCCGTGCAACGATTGTCATGCTTACCGCGTCCCCTCCTCGGCGGCTGCATGATGTCTAGCAACAGCGTCAAGGTTAGTGCCATGTCAGGCGGCCCATCCGGCCCGCGCGTCGTTACATTTCTCAATGCAACACCTTACTTCGTCGAGATGACCGAGGCGCTGGCTGAGAATGGCTTCACGGTCAAACCAATGGCGTCGCAACAATACGTCACGCAGAGCGAGGCACCAGGCAAAATTGGGCAGTACAACGAAGCCTCCACCAGGTACGGGCTTACGTTGCTTGCTGCACCCACGTCGTATACTTACGTGCTGACCGACCACGCTGTTTACAATTTTACACTAATGGTTACGGATATCACCAAAAACCGAATAGTGCTCATCCTCAAGCAAAAGGGCTCGGACGGGCCTTGTACAACGATCAAGCCGGTTTTCCCAACGCTGGCAGCTTCGCTCTCCAGTGCTTGGCGTTGAGCGCTTCGGCAATCTAGAGCGCTTTGGCAATCTGAAAGTCCACATCGTCCGCAACATGAATGCGGACGAACGCCATGCTTTCGACCCGGACCAGGGCTTTCGACCCGGACCAGGCAGGAGGCTCGACGGCGCCCACGAGCACGCTCACTGTGATGTCAGTGAGTCTTTGCGCGTGCGTTTTCCAATTGGATCATCCGCGAGCGTGCCGTTCGGGTATTGCCAACGCAACCCGTCCGGCGTGTCGCTCCAGTGCCCGCGTGGCCCGAACGACATCACGATGTATTGCTCGTCCGGCCCGAGAGGCCCATGTTCGACTTCGTCGCACGCATTGGCTGCGGCGATTGCTTCCGCATGGGCATGGGTTGACTGACCGGCGCGCACGAGTGCCTGCAACACGTGCAGCATGCGTGGCGACGCGGCCATCACACGCGCATCCGCTTCGGTCGTGTACACATCCGCGAGAGGATCGCGCGCGCCGTCGACGGCCTGCCAAAACTTATGCGTGCGGCGTGCGGCGTACCTTGGGCGCCATGCGCCGGGCGTGAGGAATGCGTTCATGCCCGATCCTCCTCGGCCGCGCAATCCATCGCCGCCTGCAGGCGCTCGATGCCGCGTACCAGTCGGCGCCGCTCGGTGGCCCGCTCGGCGGCCGTGAGGTCGATCGAGAACAGCACCTTGAACCAGAATTTCAGGTCAGCAACGCGAACGGCGGTGCGTTCCTTGCGCCCGGTCTCTTCGATGTTGTCGAACACGGCATCCCAGAGGCGCGCGCGGCGATCATCCTCCGGCGCCGCTTGGAATAGTTGCACGACATTGGTCGGCGGCAGCTCGCGGCCGTTCGGTTCGTTTACACTTCTTGGTGCCATGGCTCGACTCCTTCTCAGTCGGGTTTGTGGACGGCCCTCGGCGTGGTCAGACACGCCGGGGGCCGATTGAATCATCTCTCTTCCGGAATTTCGTCCGGGTCCATCACGGATCCGGTCATCTTCGGTTACGCCGCGGCCTTGCGGCGCGCGTGCAGCTCGTCGACCTGCGTGCAACCGTTCCAGCCCGGCGGTTGTTGCTTGCGGCTCATGGCAATTGCCCGGCCAGCTTCAGGTTGGCACGCAGCGTGTCGTTCACCCGCGTCTGCCAGCCGTCGCCGGTGGCGCGGAGCGCCGCAGCGACGTCCGGGTCGAGGCGCAACTTCACTGGCACCTTGGGTGCCTCCGACTTCGGACGGCCGCGGGTGCGTTTGGCGACCTCCGCCTTCGCTTTCGCCCGGGTTACAGATTTATCGCCGATGCGGTACTCGGCGCGCTCGAAATCCCTGGCCGACCACCTCGGCGCATCATCGGGATCAATCCAACCCGAACTCTTGTGCTTCGTCTTCATGCGCATACCTCATGCTGATGATGCGGCGCACCGCGCCGCGTGGCGTCCATACCACCATGACCGCGTGGCCATCCAACAAACCCAAGGTCTGGAAGCGCGGCTCGCCGTAATCCCTGCGAGTATCCGGCCGTGTGGCGATCGGGCCGTCGAACAGTTCGCCCGCATCCGCGAAATCAAGGCCCCGCTCTTGCAGAGTCTGCGCGCGCTTCAGTGGGTCGAATTCGATTTCCACGGCATTTGTTGTACACCCATAATTTAGGCGCGTCAAGGCGTTTCACGTGCCACGCAGCGGCGCGCCGATGGATTGGTGAGACGGAGTGGACCAAGGCAAGCTTCGGCGACGAGCTTGCCGATGTGCTGCAGTTTGACTCCAATCGTTTCGGCGATTTGCGCGGCGTTGTGTCCGGCGCCGGCAAGCTCCCGGATTCGCTCGACGCGCGTCTCGGCCAATTCGCGCCCGGCCGGGAGTACCAGCTTTCGGCCGTTCGCGGTTTTCTTGCCGGTATCGCGTTTGCCGATGTTCCCGGTATTCATGGTCGCCTCTTGGCCGTGCTTGTTGGTGTAGGTGCGGGCGGATTTCTCACTGGTAACGGTTACCAGTGAGGCGCGGATGCCCCCGACGAATGGGTGCGTCACCGAGCAACGTCGCGCAATTTCGCGATCGGTAAACTTCGCCCACTCGGGATCTTTCAGCAGCGTCATCACCGCCTTGCGCTTGTCCTCGTTGGTGCGGCGCTGCCCGTGAGCGGCGTTGGCGCCGACGCTGTAGAGGATCGCGTCACGCTTGGTGCCGGTCTGCCATCTTCGGGGCCCCTTTCGCGGGGCCGTGAATCCTTCACTCGTCACGCTCGAGCACGGCCGCGACGTGAGCGTCCCAGTCTGGGGAGTTCCCATAGCACAGGGCACGTATTACGCGAGCGTAGTGTCGAAAGCGGACCTCGACGTCCGCCTCGGCGTAAGGGATGCGTGACGGCCGTACAAACGTTGTCGAGCGCGCGCTCGATCCGGGATGCGTCGGGATCCTCGGCGAACAGTTCAACCAGCGCCTCGACTTGCGTAACGGCCGGGACTTTCAACATGGCAAAGCCGCGTTGCCCTCGATCGGGACGACCTTGCTTGTCTCGCCGGCTTCGAGTTCGGCCAGCAGATCGGCCCATCCCTGCAGTGCCGCGGCGCGCTCGGCGTAGTAGTCGTGGCGGTTGTAGATACCCTCGACGCCCTTGAGCTTGTGATTGAGGCAGCGCTCCGCGACGTGTGGGGCAACGCCCAAGGCTTCCAGGTGCGTGCGCGCAGTCCGGCGGAAGTCGTGTACCGTGAAGTTCTCGACGTGCATCCTCGATCGCACGCTCTTGGCGACGGCCGCGGTGATGGTGTTCGGGTCGATATGCGGAATCATCCTGGTTTGCATCTTGCGCGCCGGCAGCAACCATGCCGAACCGCCCGCAAGCCGCACCAGCTCATGCACGCATTCCACGGCCTGCGCGGGCAGCGGAATGTCAATGGCCGCGCCGGTCTTGGTGCGCTCGGCGGGCAGGTGCCACGTTCCGGCCTCAAGGTCGAATTCCTCGATGCGCGCGCCGATCAGCTCAGACTTTCGCACCGCCAGCATCAGCAGCAGCTTGACCGTGAGCGTGTTCTCGTAGGTCCATCCGGCCGCGGTGCGCATGGTGCCGAACAGCAGCGCCAGTTCGTCGCGGGTCAGCCAGCGCGTGCGCGCTTTCTCGGTTCCGCCTGCGTCGGACGGGTCGAACGCGGCGGCGGGGTTGTTCTCCATCATCTCGCGCTTGATCGCGTAATCGAACATGCGCTTGAGCCAGCGCAGCACGTCCGTCGCCATGGTCGGCGCGCCACGCTTCACTATGGCCCTCAGCAGGGCATCAATGTGCGAAGGCTTCACTTCACCCAGCGGAAGATTGCCGATGGCGGGCTTGATATCCCGCTCGATCCGGCTGCGCACGATGTTCGGATGTTTCCAACGCCCGATGATCCGTTCGGCAAGGTATTCGTCGGCCAGCTTGGCAACCGTGACCATGTTCCGCTCGGGCTCGATTTTGGCGACCGCCTCGGCCTTCCGTTCGCGCTTCTCGGCGGCCACGTCGTACCCAAGGGCGACGCGCGCGCGCAGTTCCTTCGCGGTCCTGCGGGCGTCCGCAAGGGACAGGTCGGTATAGGTGCCAAGGTGCATCACGCGTGGCTTCCCGGCCAACTGGTAGCGGAATAGCCAGCGCGGAACGCTGTCCCGCTCCCGGTAGCGCAGCGACAGACCGCCGCCGTCGCCCTTGCCCTCGAACCGCTTCGGCGCCTTGACCCATTGCCGAATCGCGACATCAGTCAGCTTGCCCATATCCGCCTCGCCTCGCGTGGTCCATCGCTGTACCCACAAAACAGGCAATTTGTACCTGTGGGTACAGGCCATGGGTACAACGATACAGCCGGGATGCCACGGGACGCAAGCGGATGGCGTTGGACATGAAAAGCCCACTTTATGCGGACTTGGCGAGTTCGCGCGGTTTGTGCTGGACGCCTTTGGACGCCATGAAACATCACTCCAAGTTTTGCACCTGCTCGCGCATCTGCTCGATCAGCACTTTCAAGTCCACGGCGGCGCGGGTCGCGCGCTGGTCGACGGACTTCGATGCGAGGGTATTCGCTTCGCGGTTGAACTCCTGCATCAGGAAATCCAGCCTTCTCCCGACCGGCTCGCTCAGCGTGAGCACGCGGCGTGCTTCGGCGACGTGCGCGTCGAGGCGATCGAGTTCCTCGTCGACGTCGATGCGCGAGAGCTGCAACACCAGTTCCTGCTCGAGCCGACCCGGCTCATATCCTTGATGTGCGGCGGACTGGCGGAGTTCCGCGAGACGCGCCTCCAGCTTCGCGCGCAGCGCTTGGCGGATTTCCGGCAGCAGCGCGCGCAGCCCCGCGACGATGTGCTCGACACCGTCCAGCCGTTCGCGCAATGCCGCGGCGAGTTTCGAACCCTCGCGCTCGCGCCCGGCGACGAACTCGTCGAGCGTGCGATCCAGCAACGCCAGCGCTGCGTGGGCCAGCCCCTCCTGGTCAAGTTCGGGCTTCACCAGCAAGCCGGGCCAGTCCAGCAGCCCCGCGAAATCGGTGGCCAGTTGCGGAAAGCGCGACTTCAGGGTCTCGGCCGTCGCGGCCAGTTGCGCGGCGGTGCGTTCATCCAGCAGCATGTCTGTGGCCGCGGACGGCGACCGGTAGCGGAACGTCGCATCGACCTTGCCGCGCGACAGCCGCGCCGCGACGCGCTCGCGAAGCTGCGGTTCCAACGTGCGCAGTTCGTCGGGCAGGCGCACGCCGGTTTCGAGGAAGCGATGGTTGACCGAGCGCACTTCGCACGCCAGCCAGCCGAGCGGCGCGGTTTCCTCCTCGCTCGCATATGCGGTCATGCTGCGGATCATGGTGTGGTTTCCCGGGAGACGTTGCCGAACGTGATGGTAAACTGTCAGGCCCTGCGCGGAAACTTTCCCGATGGCAATCACCCGCCCTTCCGGCCGCGCGCCCGACCAGTTGCGCGCGGTCACGATCGAGCGTCGTTACACCCGGCACGCCGAAGGCTCGGTGCTGATCAGCGCGGGCGACACGCACGTGCTGTGCACGGCCAGCGTCGAGGAACGCGTGCCGCCATGGCTGCGCGGCAAGGGCCAAGGCTGGGTCACCGCGGAATACGGGATGCTGCCCCGCGCGACGTCCGAGCGGACCCAGCGCGAGGCCGCGCGCGGCGGGCAGGGCGGCCGCACCATGGAAATCCAGCGGCTGATCGGACGCTCGCTGCGTGCCTGCGTCGATCGCGCGTCGCTCGGCGAACGGGTGATCACGCTCGACTGCGACGTGCTGCAGGCCGATGGCGGAACGCGCACCGCGGCGATCACCGGCGCTTATGTCGCGCTGGTGGACGCTGTGGATGTCCTGCTGCGACGTGGCGCGCTGAAGCGCAACCCGATCCACGGCGCGGTGGCCGCGGTATCGGTCGGCATTTTCCGGGGCACGCCGGTGCTGGATCTCGACTACGCCGAAGACGCGCACTGCGACACCGACATGAACGTGGTGATGAACGACGGCGGCGGCTTCATTGAACTGCAGGGCACCGCCGAAGGCCACGCGTTCCGGCGCGAAGAGTTGGACACGTTGCTGATGCTGGCGCACAAGGGCATCGGCGAGTTGATCGAAGCCCAACGCCGAGCGCTGGTCGAGGAAAACCGGGACCCGGGACCCGGGACCGGGGACCCGGGAAGAGCATGAATCGGCGGATCGTGCTGGCCAGCGGCAACACGGGCAAGCTCGCGGAATTGCGCGGGCTGCTTGACGGCAGCGACATCGAACTGGTCGCGCAAGGCGAGCTTGGCATCGGCGACGCCGAGGAAACCGGATGGACCTTCATCGAGAATGCGATCCTGAAGGCGCGCCACGCGGCACGCGCATCCGGGCTGCCCGCATTGGCCGACGACTCCGGGCTGTGCGTCGACGTACTGGGTGGCGCGCCGGGACTCTACTCCGCACGCTACGCCGGCGTGCACGGCGACAACGATGCGAACAACGCCCGGCTGTTGCGCGAACTCGACGGCGTCCCCGATGAAAAGCGCACCGCGCACTTCACCTGTGTCCTTGCACTGTTGCGATCGGCCGACGATCCCGATCCGATCCTCGCCACCGGCCGCTGGTCGGGACGCGTCCTCGCTGCGCCACGCGGCGAACACGGATTCGGCTACGACCCGGTGTTCCTGCCCGATGATGGCAATGGTCTCGGCGCCGCCGAACTGGAACCCGCGTTGAAGAACCGCATCAGTCATCGCGGGATGGCGCTGGGCCGCTTGCGCGACACGCTTTTCCCCTCTCCCTTCGGGAGAGGGTGCCCGAAGGGCGGGTGAGGGTACGCGCTTGCGCCACGCTTTTGATCACCCTGAACCCTCACCCGGCGCTGCGCGCCACCCTCTCCCGAAGGGAGAGGGGCTGACTTCGCGGGTCCCGGGTCCCGGGTCCCCGGTCCCGCTGTCGCTCTACATCCACATCCCGTGGTGCGTGAAGAAGTGCCCGTACTGCGATTTCAATTCGCACGGAATGGCGGGTCGAGACCCGCCCTACGCCGCTTATGTTGCGGCATTGCTCGCGGACCTCGATGGCGATCTCGCCGATTTCGGCGACGCGCTGCAAGGACGCGGAATCGTGAGTCGGCCTCTGGAAAGCCGGCCGCTGGAAAGTATTTTCTTCGGCGGTGGAACGCCCAGTCTGTTTCCGCCGGACGCGATCGGCGCGATCCTGGACGGTGCCGCCGCACGCACGCCGTTCGCGCGCGACTGCGAAATCACCCTGGAAACCAACCCGGGTACGGTCGAGCACGGTCGCTTCGACGGCTACCGGAAAGCCGGCGTCAACCGCATCAGTTTCGGCGTGCAGAGCTTCGATGACAAAAAACTGCGCGCGCTCGGGCGCATCCATTCCTCGCAGGAAGCCGAAGCCGCCGTGAAGCTCGCGCAGGATGCCGGCTACGCAAACATCAACCTCGACCTGATGTACGCATTGCCGAACCAAACGCTCGATGGCGCCCTTGCCGACGTGGAACGCGCACTCGCGCTGGAGCCTGCGCACATCTCGCACTACCAACTGACGCTGGAACCGGGCACGCCGTTCGCGAAACGGCCGCCGCCGCTGCCCGATCACGACGCCGCGTGGGACATGCAGGAAGCCTGTCAGACACGACTGGCCGAGGCCGGCTTCGCGCAATATGAAGTCTCGGCGTACGCCCGCGCGGGCCACCGCTGCCGTCACAACCTCAACTACTGGCAGTTCGGCGACTATCTCGGGATCGGCGCGGGGGCGCACGGCAAATTATCGGGACTCGGGACTCGGGACTCGGGACTCGGGAGAGCAAAAACGCTCATGATTCAACGTCGCTCCAAGGTGCGCTCGCCGCGCGCGTACCTCGAAGCCACGGGACACCGGGAGCGCGTCGGTGGGGAGGAAATCGTTGACACCAACCACTTGCCGTTTGAGTTCATGTTGAACGCGTTGCGCCTGAGCGACGGAATCGCGGCGGACGAATTCGAAGCGCGAACCGGCGTGCCGCTGTCGGCCATCGCGGAACCGATCGGCCACGCCCGCGAACGCGGCTGGCTGGCCGATGATCCAGCGCGCCTCCAAACCACCGAACTGGGCCGCCGCTTCCTCAACGACGTGATCGAGTTGTTCCTGCCATGACCGGATTCGAGGTGCCACCATGACTGATTTCATGCCCGTCGACTGCCCCTATTGCGGGGAAACCGTCGAACTCGCCGTGGACGCATCGGCGGGCTCCGCCGCCTATGTCGAAGACTGCCCGGTGTGCTGCCAGCCCATGCAGGTGTCCATCGAGGTCGACGGCGAGACGGTTTCGGTCCGCGTTCGGACCGGGGACGAATGAGGCCGACCCCGGCGATGGCGCTTTGCGACGCGGTTCCGTAGAATCCCCGACGCGCGGGCGCTCGCTGGCAACGAACTTGCATCGAATCCGCGGGGGATCCAATGGGTACGCAGCCAACGATGTCGACACTCGCCGACCGCAGCGACCTGGCGCCACGCGCCCGGCACCTGCTTGCCCAACAGTTGGCCGAATGTGGCGGCCTGCTGGAGCCGTTGCTGAGCAACGTGCTGGACGATCTCGAGCAGGAGCTGATGCGGATCGCCGAACAGTCCAGCAGCGGCCAATCCCAGCACGAGGCGTGGGAAACCCTGGACCTGCTGAAGCGGGCGCGCCCTGATTTTCAGCGCCAATGGATGGCGTTGCTGGAAGGCCCATTCGCGACGCTGGGGCGACCCGCTCCCGAGGCAGATCATCCCGCCATCCGGCAAGCGGAAGGGTTGTCGCTGGTCGATCCGCAGGAATTCGACGAGACGATGGCGCTGGACGACCTGTCCACGCGCACCGAACTGCACGCGGGCAGCGCCCTCTTCGACCTGTGCCATCGCTACGCCGTGCTGTTGGCGGCTCCGCCACTGGACAGCGACCTGCTGCCGCCCGGCCCGCACATGCTGGCGTCCGTGCTGGGCAAGGCCGCGGTGAGCCTGTGCCTGCCGCACGAGCACCGGTTGCTGTTCTACCGTTTGTGCGACCGCCGCCTGCTCGGTGCCGCGGAATCGTTCTACGGGCGCCTCAACGAGCACCTGAAAGCGTCCGGCATCCTGCCGGACCTGCGCAGCTACCTGCCCAAGCGTGGCACTTCCGCACCGCGTGGCGCCAGTCCGACGCCCCCCGCAAACCCGGCCGCGGAAGCGGCGCCGATCTTCGAAACGAATTTGGCACCCCACCCGTCACCGATCGGACCTTGGACCAACTTTACCCCGTCGCCGATCGGGCCCGCGGTCAGCTTCACCCCGCCGCCGGGGATCGGTGAACTGCACAGCCTGCTGGACGCACGCCGCCATGCCCTGCGCCCCGAGGCAGCGGCAGTGGCCGCGCAATCGGCGCAGTTCGCCTCGATGCCGGAACTGCAGGAGGCCCTTGCGGCGTTGCAGGCGATGCCCTCCCACCGGGTCGGCCCTCGGGCCGGCGAGAACCTTGCCAGCGAACTCCAGACCGAACTGCAGCGCACCGCGCCCGCAGGCAAGACCGCACAGCTGCAACCCGAGCACCGCGACGCGCTGGACCTGGTCGGTCTGCTCTACGACCAGCTGCTGACCGAAACCCGCAGCGAAGGCATCGCGCAACAATTGCTTTCGACCCTGCAGGTGCCGCTGCTGCGCGTCGCACTGGCCGACAGCAACTTCTTCACCGTCCGCAACCACCCGGCTCGGCGCCTGCTGAACCTGGTGCTGGAAACTGCCAACCTGTGGCTCGATCGCAGCGCCGACAGTTTCGACGCGGCGCTGAACCAGCGGCTGCAGCGCAGCGTGCAGCGGGTCGCCAGCGAATACCAGGGCGACATCGGCGTGATCGAGCGCGAAGCCGATGACCTCGATTCGCACTTGCGCCTGATCACCCGCCGCGCCGAAATCGCCGAACGCCGGCAGGTCGAAGCCGCGCAGGGCCGCGACCGCCTGCGCGAAGCACGCAGCGTCGCCAGCGCGGCCATCGGCAAGCGTGTGGCCACGCACAAGACCACCCCGCTGGTGCGTGCCCTGCTCGAGAGCGCGTGGACCGATGCGCTCACGCTGACCCTGCTGCGCGAAGGCGAAAACAGCGAGGCCTTCCGGCGCCGGCTGGCCGACGCCGACCAGTTGCTGGATTCCCCGATCGGCCGCGACGACGAGCGCCTGGCCGCCGATCTCAACCACGGTCTGACCCAGGTCGGGCTGCAGGCCACCGAAGCCGATCAGATCACCCGCTACGCACTGGACATGCCGCAGCGTCCGGCTTCGCGCGCCGCCACGCCGGCGCCCAGCCAGACGGAACTGCTGATCCGGCTGAAGTCTCGCCACAAGCCCGAAGAGGACGAAGCCGCCCCGTCGGCGCCGGCCACACCGCGCAAACTGCCTCTCACGCCCTCCGAGCGCCGAGCGCTGGATCAGCTCACGAAACTGCCGTTCGGAAGCTGGCTGGAATTCACCATCAACCAGCAGGGCCAGAGATCTGCCCGCAAGCTGGCCTGGTACAACCCCGTCAGCGGCCGCTGCCTGGTGCTGAATGCGCGCGGGGCGGCGGCGCCCGAGCGCACGCTGGAGAAGGTCGCCCGTCTGATGGCGCGCGGCCAGGTCCACCTGCTGCCGCCGCAGGACAGGGGTATGATCGACCGTGCATGGGATGCACTGGTCGCAGGGTTGCGGAAATTCGGCCGCACCAACGAAACCCCGGAAACGGCGACATGAACGACGAACGCCGCAGCGCCTCGCGCAAACCATCCACGGCCGCAATCGAGGTCACCGACACCATCAGCGGCGAAACCATCGGTCGCGTCGGCAACCTTTCGCGCACCGGCATGTTGCTGATCTGCCACCGGCCATTGAACGACAACGCGTTGTACCAGCTCCGCTTCCGTCTACCCGATCCGTTCGGCGCCCAATCCGAAATCGAGACCGGCGTGCACACGATGTGGACCGAGCAGGCATCGACAGACGGCTACCAGTGGTCGGGGCTGCGCATCATTTCCATCAGCGGTCGTTCCGCTGCGTCGCTCGACAAGTGGCTGGAGCACGGCGCGGGATAAGCGATTCGCCCTGTCGCGCGCCGGCTTTGCTCCTTCCCCTTCAAGGGTAAGGCCGGATGGGGATGGGTTGTAAGTCCTGGCTCGCACTTTGCACTGCGGCGCGCTTCGCGGGATCATGGCGGCTCGCGTTCCTTTGCCGTGTGCCATGACCGCTTCCCCGCAGGACAATCTATCCGCGCTGTATCCCGCGCACCTCGCCGAAATCGAACAGCGCAGCGCCGATGCACTGCGCGCCGCCGGTCGCGACACGCTGGCGATCGCGGCGGGCATGCCGCACGGCTGGTTTCTCGACGACCAGGATTACGCGTTCAAGACCAACCCACATTTCCTGCACTGGCTGCCGTTGACCGACGCGCCGGGAAGCTGGATCGTATACACGCCCGGCGCGAAGCCGAAACTGGTTTTCCTGCAGCCCCGCGACTATTGGCACGTCGTACCCGCCGAACCTTCCGGTTACTGGGTCGAGCATTTCGACGTCGTGGTCATCCGCAAGCCGGAAGAGGCGCGCGCGCACCTGCCCCAGGATCCGTCACGCTGCGCGATCGTCGGCGAAGCCAATGCCGCTGTCGCGGACTTCGCACCCGACAATTCCGCGCCACTTTTGAACCTGCTGCACTATCGGCGTGCGTTCAAGACGCCGTATGAAGTCACCATGATGCGCACCGCCAGCAAACTCGGCGTGCACGGCCACCGTGCCGCGGAGCGGGCATTCCGCGAAGGCTCGTCCGAGTTCGACATTCATTGCCATTACCTGGAAGCCACCCGACTGACGGAATCCCAGCTGCCCTACGGCAACATCATCGCGCTGGATGCGCACGGCGCGGTGCTGCATTACATGCATTTCGACCGCAACCCGCCCTCCCACGCGCACTCGCTGCTGATCGACGCAGGGGCGCAGTTCCACGGCTACAACTCGGACATCACCCGCACGCATGCAGCACCGGATGCCCATGAATTCCAGACCTTGGTCGGCGCCGTCGAGAACGCGCAACTGGGCTTCTGCGCGAAGGTACGCGCGGGGCAGAGCTACCCCGAGCTGCACATCCACGCGCACCACGTGCTGATGCAGGCACTGCACGATCAGGGATTCATCACCTGCTCGGCAGAAGCCGCGGTCGCCAGCGGCATTTCATCGACGTTCTTTCCACACGGACTCGGGCACTCGATCGGCCTGCAGGTTCACGACATCGGCGGCTTCGCGCGCGACGAGGCGGGCAACACGATCCCGAAACCGGAAGGCCATCCGTACCTTCGCCTCACCCGCACCCTCGAGCCCGGCATGGTCGTCACCATCGAACCCGGCTTGTACTTCATCGACATGCTGCTCGCGGAATTGAAAGCCAAAGCCGCCGCGAAAGACGTGGTGTGGGCGAAAGTCGACGAGTTCCGCAAGTACGGCGGCATCCGCATCGAGGACGACGTGGTGTGCACCGACGGCGAACCCGTCAACCTGACGCGCGAGGCGTTCGCGGCGGGGTGACGAAAGGCCATTCCGCCCACGGCTCGTGAACTAGGCCTTGCGCCAGAATTTTACGCCCGGCAGCCCCTCGAAATCCGCGTCCTGTGTCCAGACCGATGCATCGGCGGCTCGTGCAGTTGCATACACGATGCTGTCGGCGAGCGGCAACTTGTGAAGCCGTCCCAGTGTCGCCGCGCGAAGCGCCAGCGATGCGTCCAGGTCCACCGCCAAGCTCTGACGCATCGCAGCGACATACTTCAACGCGGCAAATTCATCGCGCTGCTGGCAAACGCGCTTGAACACTTCAAGCAAAGTAATGGACGGCACCAGCAACTCATCCGGCTTTTCGATCACGCCTGCGAAGTGTTTGGCGTTCGGGCCGTCGGCGAAGTATTCCAGCCACGCCGACGAATCAACGACATTCATACGCGGTCGCGGCCACGTGGCACGGAGGTGTCGATGCCGCGCAACGTACCGCGCAAGGACTTTGCGGAGCGCACCGGGATCATTTCGATGCGATCCCCGTACTGCAGCACCTGCAACTTGGAACCCGGCGTCAGGCCCATCGCTTCACGCACCGCTTGCGGGATGACCACTTGATATTTCGGCGAAACCGTGACAGCCTGCATGATGCTTCTCCAATCGATGACGGTACCGTAATACGCACCTGCGATCGATGCAATGTTACGGGTGCGCCGCGCATCACTTCGCCCCGCCAAGGAGAGCGCGTACGGCAGAACCCGCGTAGCGGTTTCCGCCGGGACGAAGCGACTCATAGGCGGAAGCCCAAAGGCGGAAACCGCTGCGCGGATTCCGCCCTACCGGATTCCGCCCTACCGGATTCCGCCCGACCGGGTGCCGCCCTTCATCGCCGCCGCGTCGATGGTGGGCAGGCCGACCTTTTTGCAGAACGCCGCGAAGCGCGGATCGTTGCGGTAGCGCAGGATGAATGGATCGGTGAGCAATTCCTGGATCCCGCTGTCGCTCTGTGCCCACGCTCGATCCAGCCAGTGGAACGTGTCATCCGGGTCACGACGCAACGCGTACACCTCGGCGATCTGGTAAGCACTGGTGTCCGCGTCCTGCGTGATCAGCGTCTGCAGGGCCGCGTCGGCCACCGTACGGTCGGGGCCGATCTGCGCGGCAAGCGCGACGCCGTAACGCCGCCATCCTGGCGACGGTTCCTCGCACGCGAATGCCATCGCCTGCTGCGCATGCCCGCGCAAGACCTCGATCTCGGCAAGCTGCACGTAGCTGTTGCTCACGCCGGGAGACAGCGCGAGGCCCTTCCGGATCGCGTGCTCCGCGTCAGCGAGCTGCCCGTTCGAGACGAGCATGCCTGCCAGCCACAACCAGCCGCGGACATTGCGCGGATCGATTGCCAGCGCCGCGCGCCGCAAGCCGATCGCGGCATGGAGTTGTCCAAGGGTGGCCAGCACGTCGGCCAGCCCCGCCTTCGCCTCGCTGCTGCCCGGCGCCAACTGCAAGGCCCGTCGATATTCCGCCTCGGCGCCGTACCAATCGAAATCCATCGAGTAGAGCAGGAACGCGTGGCCCGTGTGGGCCGCTGCCAGATTCGGATCCAGCGTCAACGCGGTATTGATGGCCGCACGGGCATGGGCGATGTCTTGCGGCCCATCCGCAGCCGTGTGGCCAACCCTGAACTTGCCGACCCAGCATTGCGACAACCTGACCCAGGCGAGTGCATAGCGCGGATCGAGACGGATGGCGTTCCGGAAATCGCCCAGTGCGCCTGACTCCCCGCCGCAGATGTCCCCGAGCACCATGGCCGCCTGCCCCTGCAGGAACGCTGCGTAGGCATCGAGGTTGCCACTCGGCGGCCGGTCGCTCTGCACCACCGCGCCGGGCGTGGTCAGCAGTTTGGCTTTCAGCGCATCGGCCACAGCCTGGGTGATGGCATCCTGCAACGCGAACAGGTCCGTGTACGGCTTGTCGTAACGTTGCGACCACACGACGCTGCCATTGGCGGCGCTCACCAGTGTCGCGGTGATCCGCACCTCGTCGCCCGCGCGCTGCACCGAGCCTTCCAGCAGGTGCGCGACGCCAAGCAGCCGGCCGATCTTCGCGCTCGAATCCGTGGAGTTGCGGAACTGGAACGCCGAATCGCGGCTGATGACCTTGAGGCCCGCGAACTGCGACAACGCCGTGATCAAGTCTTCGGAAAGCCCGTCCGAGAAGAACTGCTCGCCTTGCTTGCCGCTTTCGTTGACGAACGGCAACACCGCAACGGATTTGGCAGGAACGGCTGCGGTGGGCGCGGGCAAGGCGTTGCCAGCCGCCGCGAATTCGCGCAGGGTCTTGCCCCGCTGCAGTACCAGTTGATTGGTCAGCAGCAGCACCACCGCGACGGCAAGAATACCGATGATCCAGTAGTCGAGCTTGCGCGCCAGACGGCGGATTGCGGCCGCGTCCTCGGGTATGTCGTCCTCACGCGCGATCCCGTGCGGGGTGAACTTGAAGCACCAGGCAAACGCCACCCAGAACGGAAACCCGATCGCGCAGGCGATCACGAACCACAAGGTCACCTGCGTGGACAGCCCGAACGCGGGGCTGAGCTGAGAGATGCCTTGGGACAGCGCCCACACCGCTGCAACATAAATGATCGCCGCGCGCAGCACGTGACGGCGCTTCAGTTCTTCGAACAAGCCGGGCTTGTCGGGTGCCACTTCTTGAAGGATTCCCGCCGGCAACCAGCCGGCCTTCGCTCGCTGCGAGTGTAGCCAATCGACACGCGCGATGCAGGTCGGCGCCAGCGTTCGCTGCTCCTTCTCCCTCAGGGGGAAGGTTGGGATGGGGGTGGGTTTCGCATTCGATCGCCACTCGGCACCATCAACACCATCCCCACCCAACCCTCCCCTTGAAGGGGATGGCTCAATCTCGCAGGCGCATCGATTCGAGGGTTTGCACGACCATTGCCACGCGGACAGCCGCGCCGCGATCTGCGATCATCGGCCGCTTCGCCGGGGAGGGCTTTCTTCGCAATGAGCAACGAATACGCCGTCCGCAGAACCGTCGGCGCGTGGGCGCTGATGTTCACGGGCCTGGGTTCGATCATCGGTTCGGGCTGGCTGTTCGGTGCTTGGCGCGCGGCGCAGCTCGCCGGCCCCGGCGCGATCTGGGCCTGGATCATCGGCGCGGTGGTGATCCTGTTCATCGCCGTGACCTACGCGGAACTCGGCGCGATGTTCCCCGAATCGGGCGGCATGGTCCGCTACGGCCAGTATTCGCACGGCACCCTGGTCGGTTTCATCGCCGCGTGGGCCAACTGGATCGCGATCGCGTCGGTGATTCCGGTGGAGGCCGAAGCCTCGGTGCAATACATGGCGTCGTGGCCTTGGCAGTGGGCGCAGGATCTCTACCACCACGCGCCGGGCGGATTGGGCGAGCTGAGCGCGACCGG
>JBOHYT010000129.1:0-3461 GCA_050738055.1 Rhodanobacteraceae bacterium | reverse complement strand
ACGGCAAGATCGCGTCCCTGTACGGCGTCAAGATGATTCCGCCGCAAAAGGGCGTGACGGATGTGCTAGGCCAGCCCGTGACCCACGGTTTTTTCGCGCGCACGACGTTCGTGATCGATCGTGATGGGAAAATCGTCAAGGAACTCTCCTCCGAGCAGGATCACCTGACGCCCGCGCAGCACGTGACCGATTCACTTGCCATCGTGCAGCGCCTCGGCTCGCAGAAAGCTCCTTGATTCGCTGACGGCTATGTCGCAAGACCCGCGGATTCTCGCCGCGGGCCTTGCTTTCGGCGGCGACCTCCGCGACGCTGGCGCAATGCCCGGACGAAAGCGACCCCCATCACGGCCCGCGCGCAAGCCGCGCGCGCAAGGCAAGACACGCCAGCGCGCGAGCGCAACCCCGAAGTCGGGCAAACCCGCGCCGGCCAAGAGCGCCCGACACGCGAGCCGCCAGCGTGGCGATGGTGTCGTCGATCCGCACGCCGAGCGCGAGGCGCGGCGGTACGCGCACCCGATTCCGAGCCGCGAAGCGATCCTCGCGCTGCTCGCCGAGCACGGCAGCCTGCTGCGACCGGACGCGATCGCCGATGCGCTCGGCATCGATGACCCGGAGCGTCGCGAGGCACTCGACAAGCGGTTGCGCGCGATGTTGCGCGACGGCCAGTTGCTGCAGAGCCGCCGCGGCGGCGTCGCGCCGGCGGAACGCATCGGCCTGATCACCGGCACGGTGCTGGCGAACGCGGACGGTTACGGATTCCTGCGCCCAGACGAGGGTGGCGACGACTTGTATCTGTCGCCGGCGCAGATGCGCCAGGTGCTGCACGGAGACCGGGTACTGGCCTCGGTGGTTGGACTCGATCGCCGTGGGCGCCGCCAAGGCGCGATCCGCGAAGTACTGGAACGCCGCACGCCACGGCTGGTCGGGAGGGTGGTCGAGGAACACGGCGTGGTGGTGGTCGATCCCGACGACCGGCGCCTGCACCAAGACGTGTTGATTCCGCCCGACGCCCGCAACGGCGCGCGTGCGGGGCAGATCGTGATCGTCGAGATCACCGAGCCACCGACGTCGCAACGCGGGCCGATCGGACGCGTGGTCAGCGTGCTCGGCGAGCGCCTGCAGCCGTCGCTGATCGTCGAAATGGCGATCGAGAGCCACGGCCTGCCGCACGTTTGGTCGGAGGCGGTGACACGCGAAGCCGAGGCGATCGAACCGGCCGTGTCGAAGGGCGAGCACGCAGGGCGCGTCGACCTGCGCGAGCTGCCGCTGGTCACGATCGACGGCAACGACGCGCGCGACTTCGACGACGCGGTGTATGCAGAGCCCGCGCGCGACGGCGGTTTCAAGCTGATCGTCGCGATCGCCGACGTGTCGCATTACGTCGAACCGGAAACCGTGCTCGATGGCGAGGCGTACGAACGCGGTACCTCCGCGTACTTCCCCGGTTTCGTGGTGCCGATGTTGCCGGAGACCTTGTCGAACGGGATCTGCTCGCTCAATCCCGATGTGGATCGCCTTTGCATGGCGTGCGAGATGCGCGTCGATGCGCGCGGCGAAATCACGCGCGCGAAGTTCTATCCCGGCTTGATGCGCTCGCACGCGCGGCTCACCTACGACGGCGTGTGGCGCGCTATCGGCGAGCGCGATGCCGGCGCACGCCGGGCAATGGGCGGCCTGTTGCCGCACATCGATAACCTGCACGCGCTGTACCATGCGTTCGCAGCGGCGCGCAAACGGCGCGGAACCATCGAGTTCGAGACCGCCGAAGTCGAATACCGACTGGACGGGACCGGCGAAGTGGTCTCGCTGGGCGCGCACGAGCGCAACGACGCGCACAAGTTGATCGAGGAGTGCATGATCGCCGCCAACGTGCAGGCGGCGAAGTTCCTGGCGAGGAAAAAGATTCCGGCGCCGTTTCGCGTGCACGCGCCACCGCCCGCGGACAAGTACGAAGATCTGCTCGAGTTCCTGCGCGAATACAAATTGAAATTGCCGCCGCTCGCGGACGTGACGCCGGCGGATTTCTCGGCGCTGCTGAAGCGCGTGGCGGACCGCGCCGACGCGGAGCTGTTTCGCAACGTGCTGCTGCGGTCGCAGAGCCTCGCCAGCTACCAGCCGGCCAACCGCGGCCATTTCGGGCTGGCGCTGGATGCCTATGCGCATTTCACCTCGCCGATCCGGCGCTATCCCGACCTGCTGGTGCACCGCGCGATCCGCTATGCGCTCTCCGGCGGCAAACCCGCGGCGTACCTGTATACGGAAAGCAAGATGGCGACGATGGCCGCGCACTGCTCGCGCACCGAGCGTCGCGCGGAAGAAGCCGAGCGCGACGTCGACGACCGCTACAAGTGCGCGTGGATGGAGCAGCACGTCGGCGCAGAATTCGACGGGATCGTCACCGGCGTGACATCGTTCGGGCTGTTCGTCGAACTCACCGAGTCGAAGGTGTCCGGATTGGTGCACATTACCCAGTTGCGCAACGACTACTACCAGTTCGACGCGCGTCGCCACGAACTGAAGGGGCAGCGCACCGGTGCGGTGTTCCGGCTCGGGGATGCAGTGCGGGTGCAGGTGTTGCGGGCCAGCATGGAGGATCGCAGGATCGATTTCCGGCTGGTGAGTGACACGGCGGCTTTGGCGCCGCGTGCGGGAGCACGTCGATGATCGACGTGTGCAGGCACCACGCGCTTTTCGTCCCGCGTCGACACGAAGGGGGAAGAACGGCGTCACGCGTGGGCCTCGTTCTTCGGAAGCGGGTGAAATTCCCGGTGCTCCGCTGCGAACGAAGAGCATGAGCGAAACCTGGATCGTCGGCATCCATCCCGTTGAAGGTGCGCTCGCCAACGATCCGATGCGTGTGCGGGAAATCCTGGTGGAGCAGGGCACCCACAATCCGCGCGTGGCCGAACTGGTGAACGAGGCGAAGCGTTTGGGCGTGCGGGTGAACGCCCGCCCGCGCGCGATGCTCGACAAGGTTTCCGGCCACGCACGCCACCAGGGCGTCGTCGCGAACTATGAGGTGCCGGCCGCGAAATCGGAACACGACCTTGCGTCGCTCCTGGATGCAGCAGGTGACGCCGCGTTGCTGCTGGTGCTGGACGGCGTCACCGATCCGCACAACCTCGGTGCGTGTATCCGCAGCGCCGCGGCCGCCGGTGCGACCGCGGTGATCGTGCCGAAGGATCGCGCGGTGGGCATCACGCCAGTGGTGCGGCGCGCGTCGGCGGGTGCGGTCGACCGTGTCCCGCTCATCGAAGTCACCAATCTCGTACGCGCCTTGCGCGAGCTGAAGGATGCCGGCGTGTGGCTGACCGGTCTCGCAGGCGAGGCGGAACCCGCGCTGTACGACGTGGACTTGCGCGGCAAGATCGCGTTGGTGATGGGAGGCGAAGGCGAGGGCATGCGGCGGCTCACCCGCGAAGCGTGCGATCATGTAGTGTGCATTCCGATGCCGGGTGGCG
>JBOHYT010000128.1:0-5448 GCA_050738055.1 Rhodanobacteraceae bacterium | reverse complement strand
CCCAACACGACCCTGCGCTGCAGCCAAGTCAGCGCCGCGATGCCGAGCCACGCCGCGGCGAGGAGCTGCCCCAGCCATGCGCCCGTGGCGGGGAAGCCTGGGACAACGGCCGGAAGAACTACATCGGGCGCGAACAGCAAAGCAAGCCCGGCGACGAAAAGAACCAGCGCGCTAACCTGCGATAAAACAGAAGAGATCATTCGCCGCAACCGTCCCTCACGCATCTGCCGCCCGACGGCTGCAACAAGCGGCTTGCCGAAGGCAATTCCGATTGATTGAATTGTCAGGCGTCACCCTGAAAATACCGATGGGTTGCGATTTGCCAGCGATTACCCCAGGGATCTTCAACCATCGCTCGTCGATCCCCGTATGGCATTTCTTGTGGCTGTTCCATTGGTTTCGCTCCAAGCGACAGGGCCTTTTCAAAAGCTTGATCCGTATTGGCGACGTAGACATACAAGAACGAGCTTGTGGGCCTCCGTTCGACAACGTTACCAACCATGATGAGGCTTTCCCCGATTCTCATCTCCGATGGCCTGTTCGCGTTGAAAGTCCCTTGTGCGCCGAAGACTTCCCGCAGAAAGTGTACACACAGAGACGGATCGGCGACTGACAATCGGGGTATGACCGGCGGCCAGCCAGGTGGAATGTGCGAATCGTCCGAATTCATGATTGGTCGCGCCTTCAGGTTGCCGGTCAAACTGCAATGCAACCGACCCGCAGTGGCAAATTCCTTGGAGCATGACAGTCTCCTGCTGCGCGAAACGCCCTGATATGGGGCCAACAAACTGGAGTTGTGCATCTCGCGCGATCTGTCGCCAACGGTATCACAACCCCATGATGTAGAAGCAACTTTGCAGCGCATGGTGCGGCCAACCCCGCGCGGTACAGCCGGACGACGTGGACGATGGCGCCTTTGACTGAAACCCGCCCTTCCACGACGGCACCGCTCCTGGAAGAAAGCGCGAGACGCAGGCTCACGGGAAATATTCGTTGACAAGCGTGCAGCGTGCGCGTAGTTTGCGCGCGCCTTCGGCGAGCCAAGACCTTCGTTTTTCTTTCCGGCATCCCATGGACCGCTACCCGAGTATCCACGCAGCCGTTCGCTCTGCCGGGCGCGCGCCTGCCTTGGCCAATGAAACCCCGAACACGACCCGCGGCGATGCGCGCGCAGGCGGTGCGCGATAGCCAATGCGGCTCGCCACCGCCCGTGCGGATTGGAATCGCGTCATGTCCCTCCGTTTCCCTCAAGTCCTGCTCGCGCTGGCGATCCTGCTTCCCTTCGGTGCGTTCGCGGGCGAAGCAAGCCTGTGGGTGCCGCAGTGGCTCGGCGCGCAATACACCTTCGTCGATCAACATCAGGACGCGTTGCGTTCGCCGTAGGCCGGCCCGCTGAGTCTGTTGCCGCAAGGCGACACCGAACAGTCGCACACCTTCGGCGCCTATTTCGGCGTGCAACTGCCCGCGCACCTGCAGTTCTATTTCGACCTCGAAATGTTCAAGGGCGAGGGCGTCAGCGGCGCCACGGGGCTCGGGGGCCTCACCAACGGCGACGTGATCCGTTCGGGAACCGGCGAGCTCGGCAAACGGGCCTACGTCGCCCGGCGCTATCTGCAATGGACGTTGCTGCTCGGCGGCGCCATGCAACCCGTCGAGCGCGCGCAGGACCAATTGCCCGGCACGCAGGCGGCACGCCGCATCGAAATCAAGCTTGGCAAGATGGCCGTGAATGACGATTTCGACCGCAACCGCTACGCGAACTCGACCCGTACGCAGTTCATGAACTGGGACCTGTGGAACAACACCGCCTGGGACTTTGCGGCCGACACGCGGGGTTACACCAACGGATTGATGGCCGCCTGGGTCAACCCGCACTGGACACTGCGCTATGGCGTGTACCAGATGCCGACGATGGCGAACGGTCAAACGCTGGAGTGGCCGTTGCAGCGTGCCCGTGGCGAGCAGGCGCAGTTGACGCTGCGCGGCGCACCCGACGGCTGGGCGCTGCGCGTGCTGGTCTATCGCAACATCGGACGCATGGGCATCTATCGCGACGCGCTTCGTATCGCCGATGAAACCGGGACGACGCCGGACATCGCCGACGACGACCGTGACGGACGCCGCAAGTACGGTTATGCACTCAACGCCGAGCTGCCGCTGGCCGACGACGGCGACACCGGACTGTTCGCGCGCTACGGCTGGAACGACGGGCACACGGAATCGTTCGTGTTCACGGAGGTCGATCGCGACGCCAGCCTCGGCGCGCAGATTTCCGGCGTGCACTGGCACAGGTCCGCGGACCGGCTCGGCATCGCGATCGCCATGAATGCACTGTCGCATGAGCATCGGGATTACTTGGCCGCAGGTGGCTGCGGATTCCTTCTCTGTGATGGACGGCTGGATTACGGCCACGAGGAAATCGCCGAAGCCTATTACGCGTTCCAGCCGTTTCCGCACTTCACCCTGAGCCCGGACTTCCAGTTCATCCGCAACCCCGGGTACAACCACGATCGCGGACCGGCCCGGTTCATCGGCATCCGTGCGCATCTCGAATACTGATCGGCGGCATCGCCTGTCACGCCGCCGGGGCGCGCGAAGCCCGCGGCACCAATCCGGTTTTGCGGGCGCGCGTCAGCGGCATTTTCCCGGCAGATACTCATCGCGGATATCCGGACTGCTGCAGCGCCAGTGCAACATCGCCGCACTGCCTTCGGGTGAAATGACCACGTGGCCGCCCCGGATGGCGCGATCGGCCTGGTTGCCATAGGTCACGACCACCTTGCCCTCGGCGACCTGGACGCTGCTGACGTATTGGGTGTGGATCGACCCGGGCCGCGGCAGCCCGACGTCGGCGTTGCTGTCGGGCAGTGCGCCGCGCCGCCCGATGTATTCGGCGATCAGTGCGCGCGGGCGCGCGGTCATCTGGATTCCCTGCGCCACTTCGGAACGCACGGTGTAATTCTGGTAGGCGGGGATCGCGATCGCGGCGACGATCGCGGCGATGGGGATCAGGAAAAAACACCCGGCGATCACGATCAACGCGATCGCCCAGCCCGGCATGCCGGGTCCCGCCGGCACCGACGTCGCCAGTCCCGCCTGCAGCTCGGCCCTCCATTCGGCCAGCCCGGACTTGCGCACGACGCAGCAGCCCGCCATCAGATCGTGCAACGCCTGCTTGCGCGGCGTCCAGGCGGCGAGCAGGAATCCGATACCGAGGATCAGCGCCGAAACGTACTTGCCGAAATAGCGCCCGGTGGCGCGGCCGAAGCCGATTCTGCGCCCGTACTCGTCGGTGACTTGCAACCCGAGCGCCAGCTTGCCGGGCGTCGCCTGCCAGGTCGACGATTCGCACGCCGCGTAATACAGCCACAGGATCACGATGCCGAACGGTTGCAGCCAGAGATCGAAGAATCGCGCCGTCGCGGCGTCGTGCGCGCCGCCAAGCATGGCCCACGGCACCAGCAGCCAGGTGCCGAGCGACAGCACCAGCACCCAGTGGATCGTGAAGACGATCAGCGCGTCGATGATCCAGGCCGCGACGCGTCGCCAGAAGCCGGCGTGCAGGCCCGGGGCGCGGTCGTGGACGGGGAGCACCTGCAAGCTTGCACCGGGGGGCGATTCCATGACCGAAACATCCGTCGTGTTCGTACCATGGTCGCACAGCGCGCGCCCGGCGTCATCGGCCATCGGACATGCATCGCCGCGCCGGCCGCCCTGTCAAATGCCGCAGGATTCCACGCTTCTACAATGACCCGGTGACCGAACCGATATTGATCGCATGGAGCGGGGGCAAGGATTGCCTGATGGCGCTGGCGCGGCTGCGTGCGGATGCGCGCTGGACCGCGGTGGCGCTGCTGACCACGGTCACGCGCAACTTCGATCGCGTATCGATGCACGGCATCCGCAGGGACGTCCTGCGCGCGCAGGCGGCATCGCTGCGAATGCCACTGATCGAGTGCGCGATCGATTGGCCATCGAGCAACGAGGCCTACGAAGCCGCCTACGCGCAGGCCCTCCGCGATGCGCGCCGGCGGTGGCCGGGGCTGCGGCATTGCGCGTTCGGCGATCTTTTCCTCGACGACGTGCGGGCCTGGCGCGAAAACCAGTTGGCGCGCGCGGGCTGGATCGGCATTTTCCCCCTGTGGGGGTCGGACACCCGGGAGCTGTCGCACGAGTTCCTGGCGCACGGCAATCGCGCGGTGCTGACCTGCGTGGACACCACCCAACTCGACGCGTCGTTCAGCGGTCGCGAATACGACGAAGCACTGCTCGAGGCGTTGCCCGCGACGGTCGATCCCTGTGGCGAGCACGGCGAGTTCCATACGCTCAGTCGTGCCGGGCCACTGTTTTCCCGGCCGCTGGTCGTGCAGCGGGGCGAATCGGTGCTCCGCGATGGGCGCTTCCAGTACACCGATTTCACCTTGCCGCCGCACCGGACCCATCGCATGCCGCGAACGACGCCTGAAACCGCATCGGTCGCGCCGGCAACCCGGAAGCGATTGATCCTGCCCGACGTCCTGGCACCGGGCTTGCGCGTGGTGTTCTGTGGCACCGCGCCCGGCACGCGCTCCGCCGTCGAAGGCGCTTACTACGCGCATCCCGGCAACTACTTCTGGCGCACGCTGCATGAAGTCGGCTTGACGCCGGTACGTTTGCCGCCCGCGGAATTCCGCCGCGTCCTCGGCTTCGGCATCGGGCTGACCGATGTCGCCAAACACCATTTCGGTTCGGACGCGGCGCTGCCGCCCCAAGCCTTCGACGCGAAGGCGCTGCACCGGAAGATCGCGCGGTACCGGCCACGCATCGTCGCCTTCACCAGCAAGAACGCGGCGCTCGCCGTACTCGATTCCCGACCCCGGGATCTCGAGTACGGCGAGCAGAGCGTGCAGATCGCCGGCAGCCGCGTGTTCGTGCTGCCCTCGCCGTCCGGCCAGGCGCGCGGGTTCTGGAACATCGCCCCGTGGCGGGAATTGGCGGCCCATGCTCGCCGCCGCTGTCCGTAAAATCAAAAGCGTTTTGACACGGATTCACTCGGACAAAAGCGGAAATCCTTCGACACGGATTTACACGGATAAAAGCGGAAAGCCTTTGACGCGGATGAACCCGGATAAAAGCGGAAAGCCTTTGACACGGATGAATCCGGACAAAAGCGGAAAACCTTTGACACGGATTTACACGGATAAAGGCGGATAAAGAAAATCCTGTTCAGCTCGTGTGTGTTCGTACGTGTCAAGGAAGTTTTTGGTCTCTTGTCTTTCCGCAGAAAACCGCGACGAAATGATCCTGATCAGCTCTTATCCGTGTAAATCCGTGTCAAAGGTTTTCCTGATTACCCATCTTGCGCATCCACGTTTCCGAGCCGCTGAACCCTGCGCGGCAAGCCGCTTTCCAAAGTTCGCCCATCGACGAGGCGCAGCGACCAAACCCACCAAATGCTCGAAAAGCGCG
>JBOHYT010000127.1:0-2424 GCA_050738055.1 Rhodanobacteraceae bacterium | reverse complement strand
CGTTCTCCGCCGGCCCCGCCGCGATCCGCTCGCGCACGGCCTGCTCGAAGCGGTCGACCGCCGAGTCGTTCTGCGACAGGCGTTTTTCCAACAGCGAAAGCGCCGTCCGCACGACCATCAGCACGTTGTTGAAGTCGTGCGCAATTCCTCCGGAGAGTTGCCCGACCGCTTCCATCTTCTGGCTCTGACGGAGCGCCTCCTCGGCGCGCGAGCGCTGTTCCATCTCCGCCGTCAGGCGCAGGTTGGCGTCGGCCAGCTCCGCGGCACGCCGGTGCAGATCGGCATTGGCACGGGTCAGCAACCGCTGCGCCAACGCAAACACCGTCAGCATCAGCACCGCCATCACCGTCAGCAGCGCCACGCCGGCGATCCGCGCCAGCTGCACTGCCCACGGCGTGCCCATGCCGCGCAGCCACACGCTGCCGAGGATGGTGGACCCCTGGCGGGCCGGACTCTGCACCAGCATCAGCGACCTCGCCGCATCCCTTCGCCGCTCGTCCCTCGCACGTCTCACGTCGATGGGTGCGCTGCCTGCGCGCTGATCGCCAGCGACCAGCGCTCCGGAATCGTTGTACACGGCCACCGCGTCGACCCGCGGATCGAGCATCAGCGCGTGCACGTATTCGCGCGCCGCGGCATGGTCATTGAAGGCGATCGCGGCCGTCACGCTGGCGGCGAGCGTGTTGACCTGCACGGTGAGCTGGCGCAGGCGTTCCGCGTGCGCGGCATGGAACTGGTACACCACTGCGGTGATCCCGACCAACAGCATCAGGACGGCCGCCGCGACGACCGCGGCCGGTCGGAGCGGGATCCCCTGGGCGCGACGCAGCCTGTGCATGTCAGCCGGCGCCCTTGACCGTCATTGCAAGGTCGAGCAGCTTCGAGCTGATCTCGAGATGGTTGCGCTGCGCGGCGGCTTCATCCACGTCGAAGCGTACATGGCCCTCGTCCATCACGAACTGCACCACGCTACCGGAATTGTCCGGATCGTTCGAATCGGTCACCGTCAACACCGGTTCGCCGTCGAACGTGTGCAGCGCCTCGCGGACCTCATTCGCGTCGGCATATCCGATGAAGACGATCTGGCAATCGGAGCTGTGGACGACCGCATCCAGCTTGCGGACCTTGAAGGGGTGGGTTCCGAGCTTGCGGCCCTTGATCGCCTTGGCGAGAAAATCATCGAACGGATCGTGGCCGAGCACACAAATCTCGAAAGGTGCATCCGGGGAACTGAACGTGCCGGGCGGCCAGTTCACGAACGGCGCCAGTTTGTAAAGGTAGGTCGCCTTCACCGCGTATTCGAGCGAGACGTCGGGCTGCTGCGATTGCGCAAAGGCATCCATGCGCACCAGCAGCAGCGCCAGCACGATCACGCATTCTGCCACGCGCAGCCGCCGCAGGGACGGTCGATGCCGTCCGCCCGCTGAACGGCGGATTACCGGATACATGGCGCACGCACGCCGGCAGAGGAGCCCGCCCGTCGCGCGGATGTGCCCGAGCGCGTTCAAAACTTCAGCCGTGCGTCGAGGAAGACGGTGCGTCCGATGCGGTCGGCATAGGGAAATACGTATTCCTGATGCCATGGGTGCAGCAGGTTCATCCCGGAGAGCGAAATCGTCCAGCGGTCGTTCGGCATCCATCCCATCCGCGCGTTGAGTTCGACGTAGCCGGGCACGTGCGGGTCGGGCAACGCGCCGACCTCGCGCAGGTCGGCATCCAGCGTCCAGCGCGCGCCGAGGTTCATCGAGGAGCGCAGGAACGCGCGATGGCTTGGGTCGTCACCGGCGATCGCGGTGCCCAGCAAGCCGGATGATCCCGGCTTGAAGCGGAAATGCTCGCGTTCCTCGGAAAGACCGGCACTCAGCTTCCACCAGTCGGTGAGCGAATAGCCAGCCCAGAGGTCGGCGCCGTAGGTGTGGCCAAGCATGCCGTTGCCCCACATCAGCGGCAGGAACGTCGGCGACAGCTCGATCGTGCGCAGATCGTCGTAGATGTTGTAGTACAGAGATACCGACAGGGTGGCGCGGGTTGCCCACTGCGTGCGCAGGCCAGCCTCGTACGCGGTCAGCTTCTCGGTGCGGTAATCCGGATTGCCGTTGAGGAAGTCGGCGCCGTTCACTACTTCGACCACGCTCGTGTCGAATACTGTAGGCGTGCGCACCGAGCGCGAGGCCGCGACCCACAACAGCGTGTTGTCGTTGGCTTTCCATGAAAAACGAGCGCTCGGCATCCACGATAGACCGGAATACGGGTCGTGCTCGGCCTTGAGGCCCAGCGTCAATTGCGCCCTGCCGCCCAGCGCGAGTTGATCCTGCACGAAAGCATTCGCTAGATTCTGCGTGCCGGCCGCGGGGTTCCACAACAGCGACTGGGTGGGGCGGATGCTTGGACCCAGGCGATAGTGATAGACCCGGTCGCCAACGC
>JBOHYT010000126.1:0-11986 GCA_050738055.1 Rhodanobacteraceae bacterium | reverse complement strand
CATGAAGAACACTTCACCGCCCAGCGGCAAGCCGACCGTGAACATGTGGTGCGCCCACCCGATGAACGACAGGAACGCGATACAGGCGATCGCGTACACCATCGCCTTGTAACCGAACAAGGGCTTGCGCGAGAAAGTCGGCACGATTTCCGAGATGATCCCGAACGCCGGCAGGATCATGATGTAGACCTCGGGATGACCGAAGAACCAGAACACGTGCTGGTACATGATCGGGTCGCCGCCCGCCGCCGCATTGAAGAAGTTGGTACCGAAGAAGCGGTCGAACAGCATCATCGTCACCGCGCCGGCCAGCACCGGCATCACCGCGATCACCAGGAACGAGGTGATCAGCCACGACCAGCAGAACATCGGCATCTTCAGCAGATCGAGGCCCGGCGCGCGCAGGTTCAGGATCGTCGCGATGATATTGATCGAGCCCAGGATCGAGGACATGCCCATCAGGTGGATCGCGAAGATCGTGAACGCGACCGAGTCGCCCATCTGCAACATAAGCGGCGGATACATCGTCCAGCCGGCAGCGGGCGCGCCGCCCGGCATGAAGAAGGTCGACGTCAACAGGACGAACGCGAATGGCAGGATCCAGAACGACAGGTTGTTCAAGCGCGGCAACGCCATGTCCGGCGCGCCGATCTGCATCGGAATCATCCAGTTCGCGAGGCCGACGAACGAGGGCATGATCACTCCGAAGATCATGGTCAGGCCATGCATCGAGGTCAGCTCGTTGAAGAAGTACGGCTGCATCAACTGCAGGCCGGGCTCGAACAACTCGGCGCGGATCATCATCGCGTAGCCGCCGCCCACGAACAGCATCAGGAACGAGAACAACAGATACAGAGTTCCGATGTCCTTGTGGTTGGTGGACATGAACCAGCGCTCGAAGAAGCTCTGGTGGTGTTCTCCGTAATGGACGGCCTGCGCGGTGCTGGACATGATGCGAACCCTCTGGAATATCGTGTACTACGCCAACGTTCGAGACTGGATCAACCCTTGGGCGGCGCCGGCGCCGGTGGCGCCGCCTCGGCGGTGCGCGCGGCCTTGTCGAGGCTCGCCGCGTTTTCCTGCTCCGCCAGCCACGTGTTGAACTCGGCCTTCGGCAGCACCTTGACCACCACCGGCATCGCGCTGTGGTCCTGACCGCACAGCACGTAGCACTGCCCGCGGTAGATGCCGGGTTTGTCGACCTTGGCCCAAGCGTCGTTCATGATGCCCGGGATCGCATCGCGCTTGGCCGCGAAATCCGGCACCCACCAGCCGTGGATCACATCGCCGGCGGTGATCAGGAAGCGCACCTTGACACCGGCGGGGATCACCAGCGGATGCGTGACGTCCAGAAGGTAGTCGTGGAAGCCGGTCTGTTTGTCGACGACGCTCCACGGGCTGATCCCGGAATCAAGCTGGCGCGCGGCGTTGCTGTCCCAGGCCAGCCGCGAATAGATCGTCGGCGTCTTGACCGGCTTGCCTTCGTAGCTGATGTAGTCGTAACGCCACAGCCACTGGTAGCCGGTGACCTTGACGGTCATCTCGGAACCGGTGGCGTTGTACAGGTTGCGGGTGACGATGGTGGCCGGTATGGCGAGACCGATCAGGATCAGGACCGGAGCCAGCGTCCATGCGGCCTCCAGCTTGGTGTTGTGGCTCCAGTTTTCCGCGACCGCGCCCTGGGATTTGCGAAACCGGAAGATCGCGGTGAACATCACGCCGAACACGATCACGCCCAGGCCCACGCACACCCAGAACGCCGCCATGTGCAGATCCCAGGTCTGGTGCGAAATCGGCGTCACGCCCTTGGGCATGTTCACTTGCCAGGGGTGCGGATTGGCGGCCGCGGCCATCGATACCAGCAGACCCGCGAGAGCCATCATCGCGCCCCCGATCCGCCGCCTGCAGTTGCTGGAACTCATCGTCATCGCACCCTTGGAAAGACCTGAATAATCTGACACGCCCAGCTCCGCACTTGTAAAGCTCACGTCTCCACCACCCCCGTCCGACGCAAGGGGCTCGGCGCACCGTTGAAAGCCTTCGCGATCTTTCAACTTTCCCGCCAGCCGCTGTGACCGGACAGCAATTTCCTCAACCACCGCGACAACTGCATCCGTTCGTCGTCCCCGAGGCACTGCCCCACTTCCTGCGCGCGCCCATGCGCGGTAAGCACCACATGCTGGTGCCCGTCGCCGCGCTCCAGCACCCGTACCCGGGTCCACGCCACCGGGAACGTGCTCGCGGCACGACCCCTGGCAGGCACCTGTTCGATCCGGACTTCGTCCGTGCCGAAGGTGATGCGCTCCCTGCGATCCCCGCTGCGCCACACGGTCCAGAACGCGACCGCCACGACCGGGATCACGATCAGCGTGAACAAGGGCGCGAAGACGTCCCCGCCCCACGCCGCCAGTGCCGCAACCAGCAAAGCCGCGACGCTCAATTCCCACACCACCCGCCGAACCTGGCGACGACTGAGCGCCCGGTTCGGCGCCAAAAGCAGCGTCACCTGCCCGGTGCCGGAAACTCCCGGAAGACGTGTGATCATGGACATCAGCGGTACCGCAGTCAGGGAATCATAAGGCGAGCAAGCCAGCACAGCAAGAATAGGTGTCGCGAAGTCCACGGCCGGTGTCACGCGTCATTGGCTGCACGGGTGCTGCGACGTACAATGACCGGTCCTGTTGCCGCGCACCCGCGATGGAAATCCTCTCCCCCGAACTGCCCGCGCCGAGCGATCCTGAGCGCGAGCGCATCACCGCGGCGTGGCTGCGCGACGAAACCGAAGCGGTCAACGAGTTGCTGCAACTGGCTGCGGTTCCGGCGGACGAACGCGCCGCCGTGGAGAAGCACGCGGCGGAACTGGTGACGCGGGTACGTGCCAAGCAGGACCAGCGCAGCGCCGTCGCCGCGTTCATGCAACAGTACGACCTGTCGAGCAGCGAAGGAGTGCTGCTGATGTGCATCGCCGAGGCGCTGCTGCGCATTCCCGACAGCGACACCGCCGACATGCTCATCCGCGACAAGCTCGGCGAGGCCGACTGGAAGAAGCACCTCGGCACCAGCAAGTCGCTGTTCGTCAATGCCTCGACCTGGGGCCTGATGCTGACGGGCCATATCGTCACGCTGCCCGACGCCACCCGCAGCGATTACCCGTCCGCGCTGCGCCGCCTGCTGAACCGCGCCGGCGAGCCACTGGTGCGCGTTGCCGTGCGCCAGGCGATGCGGATCATGGGCCAGCAATTCATCATGGGCCGCACCATCAAGGCGGCGCTCGCACGCACCCAGCGCAACGGCAATGCGGCGTACCGCTATTCGTTCGACATGCTGGGCGAGGCCGCACTGACTGCGCCCGACGCCGAGCGTTATCTTCGCGCCTACCGCGAGGCCATCGAGACGCTGGGCAAGCATCCCAAGGCTGGCGACGTGCTGGAGGCGCCGTCGATATCCGTGAAACTGTCGGCGCTGCACCCGCGCTACGAACTCGCCGAGCGCGCGCGCGTGCACGCGGAGCTGACGCCGCGCGTGCTGGAACTCGCGCGACTTGCGATGGCGCGCGGCATCGCGCTGACCATCGACGCCGAGGAAGCCGCGCGCCTGGAACTGTCGCTCGACGTGATCCACGCGGTATTCACCGATCCCTCGATCGAGGGCTGGAACGGCTTCGGACTCGCGGTGCAGGCGTACCAGAAGCGCGCGCCGTTCGTGATCGACTGGCTCACCGAAACCGCGCGAGCCGCGAAACGCCGCTGGTGCGTACGCCTGGTCAAGGGCGCCTACTGGGACGCCGAAATCAAGCTCGCGCAGGAACAAGGCCTCTCCGGCTACCCCGTCTACACGCGCAAGCCCAACACCGACGTGTCATACCTCGCCTGCGCACAGCGGATGCTCGCGGCCGGCAGCGAACTCATCTATCCGCAGTTCGCCACCCACAACGCGCACACCATTGCCGCCATCCACCACATGGCACGCGGGCGCCCCTTCGAATACCAGCGCCTGCACGGGATGGGCAAGGAGATCTACGACGAGGTGATCGGCAAGGACCATCTCGGTGTGCCGTGTCGCGTGTACGCGCCGGTCGGCAGCCACAAGGACCTGCTGCCCTACCTGGTGCGCCGGCTGCTGGAAAACGGCGCCAACACCAGCTTCATCAACCATGTGGCGGATGAATTCCTGCCCATGGAGCAACTCATCGGCGATCCGTGCGAGGTCGTTCGTGGCTTTCCGGCCATCCCGCACCCGCGCATTCCCTTGCCGATCCACCTTTACGGAACACTGCGGAAAAATTCCATGGGCGTGAACCTCGCAAGCGACGACGAACTGAAGGCCCTCGCCGAGGCGGTCAACACGGCGCGGCCACCCTGGCACGCCGAGCCGCTGGTGCCGGGTGCGCAATCGACCGAGGCGCCACGTGACGTCACCAACCCGGCCGACCGGCGTTGCGTGGTCGGGCAATCGCGCAATGCCGACGCCGCAACCATCGAGCACGCGCTGACCAACGCGGTCAAGGCGCAAGCCGGCTGGGACGAAACCCCCGCCGACAAGCGCGCCGAGATCCTGGAGCGCGCCGCCGACATGCTGGAAGCGCAGCGCGGCGAACTGATCGCGCTGTGCGTGCGCGAAGCCGGCAAGACGATTCCCGCGGCGATCTCGGAAGTGCGCGAGGCGGCGGACATGTGCCGCTATTACGCGGCCATGGCGCGCAAACTGTTCGGCCAACCGGAGAACCTGCCCGGGCCGACCGGCGAGACCAATCGACTGTTCCTGCGCGGCCGCGGCGTGTTCGTGTGCATATCACCCTGGAATTTTCCACTGGCGATCTTCACCGGTCAGGTCGCGGCCGGCCTCGCCTCGGGCAACGCGGTGATCGCCAAACCGGCCGATCAGACCACGCTGGTCGGCCACGCCGCGGTGAAGCTGTTGCACGCGGCCGGTGTGCCCGAGGCCGTGTTGCAATTCGTGCCGTGCAAGGGCTCGGTGATCGGCAAGGTCCTGCTGACACGACCCGAGATCGCCGGTGTGTGCTTCACCGGTTCCACCGAAACCGCGTGGACGATCAACCGCACGCTGGCCGCACGCGACGCGCCGATCGCGGCGCTGATCGCCGAGACCGGCGGCCAGAACGCGCTGATCGCCGATTCCTCGGCGCTGCCCGAGCAACTGGTCAAGGACGTGGTGACCTCGGCATTCGACTCCGCCGGCCAACGCTGCTCCGCCGCGCGCGTGCTATTCGTGCAGGACGTCATCGCCGACAAGGTGATCGAGATGCTCAAAGGGGCCATGGACGAGCTGAAAGTCGGCGACCCGGCGCTGCTGTCCACCGACGTCGGTCCCGTGATCGACGTGCCTTCGTGCGCGTCGCTGGAGGAGCACGCGGAGCGCATGCGCAGCGATGCGAGGCTGATCAACATGGCCAAACTTCCGGAGGGCGCCGAACACGGCACCTTCTTCGCGCCGCGCGCCTACGAGATTCCCTCGATCAAACTCCTGACCCGCGAGGTGTTCGGTCCCGCGCTGCACGTGGTGCGCTGGAAGGCCGGCGACCTGGACCAGGTGATCGACGCCGTCAACGCCACCGGATTCGGCCTCACGCTTGGCATCCACAGCCGCATCGACGAAACCATCGAACACATCCGCAGGCGCGCCCGCGTCGGCAACACGTACGTCAACCGCAACCAGATCGGCGCGGTGGTCGGCGTGCAACCCTTCGGCGGCGAGAATCTGTCCGGCACCGGCCCCAAGGCCGGCGGCCCGCATTACCTGCTGCGCTTCGCCGTCGAGCGCACCATGACCATCAACACCACCGCCGCCGGCGGCAACGCGAGCTTGTTGACCCTGCAGGATTGAATCCCCTCCCATGGAAAAGATGGAGATGACGTTTTCGGCAGCTTCCGCTCGCGTCCAGGCGCCAATCCAACCCCGTTCGTTCCCCTGGCTACGAAACCTGCGCCCACAGCAACAGAAGAATGGCTGCTTCGCGATCCTCGACCATCGCCTCGATCTGCGCTGCGTGCTCACGCAGCATGGTTTCAATCTGGCCCAGTCGTGCAATTACCGCGCTTGAGGCAGACCACCTTGGGCGGGTACCCATGCAGCAGACCCAACTCTTGAAAATCCGAGTCTTTGCTGACCAAGGTATAGTCGCGAGCGCGCGCGAGTTCCCAGCTCAGCATCCGGAGCGCTGCCGAGCCCAATGCGATGCACGTGCGAAGAATCCGCGAGCAAATCCGCCAACGCCGTCACCAGCTTCGGCGAAAGGTTCTCGTCGAACAGCCGCTTCACGCACCGACGGCCAACTGGTGCCGTTCCCGGTCCGCTGCGTAGGCCAGGCACGCCCGAACGCCATCGAGGGTCAGGTAATCGAAATCCTCGACAATCTGTTGCGGCGTCATCCCCGAAGCCAGGTAATCGAGTACGTCGTACACCGTGACCCGAAGACCGCGGATGCACGGCTTGCCGCCTCGCTTTCCGGGCTCCAGAGTGATGAGATCGCGGTAGTTCATCCTGCGCTCTTCTATCAGGCCATCGAGGGCGAGGATGCCGTCTGCATCCTCCGTCACGCCAAGCCGTAGCTATCATTCTACCTACTACGCCGTTCCCGTCGCACGTCCGCGGCGGCCGAGCGCGCAGCGATCCCTCGCGGAATCAGACCGAACGCGTCGCCACCGCCGGAGGAACGGCAGCCGAACGTAGCGCCGGCCCGAGCACCGCGAGTTGTCCCATCGCCCACAATGCCAGCGCGCCGACCGCAAGGTAGGCGGGTGGCAACACCTGCAACGCGTAAAACTTCATCATCAGGAGATTCAGCGCGTAGGCGAGCAGGCAACCCAGCAACACGCCGCCGGTGACGATCAGGAAATTCTCGGCGTGGAAGTAGCGCAGGATGTCCGCGCGGGTTGCCCCCACCGCGCGGCGGATTCCGATGCTGCGGGTACGCTGCTGGACCCAGAAACCCGCGAGTCCCGCGATCCCCGCGGCGGTGACGACCAGCAGGCCAATGCCGGCTGCCAGCAACAAGCCGATCATTGCGCTGTCACGTTGGAAATGCTGCGCGCGCAACCGGGTGAAGGTTTCCGCGTGGTCGAAAATTCGCTGGGGGTCGCGCCGGCCCAGCAGCGAAGCCGCACGTTTCAGCACCCGATCGCGATTGGCGGGCGAGGTACGCAGCACGAAGGTCACGTAATCGCCATTGGGCTCGATCGGCAACAGCATCGCATACTCGTTGTCGGTGGCGCCGAGTTGCGGGTTCATGCCCATCAGGTGCGCGACGACGCCAACCACGCGGATCGGGCGTTTCGACGTATAGAACAACCGGCCGACGGCGTCGTCCGTGTGGAACAGACGCATCGCCAGCGCGCGCGAAATGATCGCCGCGGAAAATTTGCTCATGGCCTTGTAGCCGTCCAAGGGGATGTACTCGGACGGCTGAAAATCGCGGCCGCGTACCAGTTGCAACCCCAATGTCTTCAGCGTGCCCGGTCCGCCCATGAATGCGTCTGCGGAAAAGGCGTTGTCTTCTGCCGCGCCCGCGCTGGAGGTGATGCCGAAAGCCGATCCGCCAGCCAGCGGTAGGCCACTGACGCTCGCCACCGATTCGACACCGGCGATGCCGCGCAGCGCTGCCAGATCCGCCTGGTACTGCGGCAGGTAATCGTGATGGGTGTCGCCGCCTTCGGATCCCAACGCGCTGGCCTCGATCCGGCTGCTTTCGATCATCACCAGTGAAGATTCATCCAGCCCGCTCGGGGCGTGCAGCAACGCCAGACGATGCACGATCATCGAGGCGAGGTTGACGACGATCGCGCAGGTGAACGCCGTTGTGAGCACCATCAGGCCGACGGTGAGCTTGTGGCGGGTCAGGCTGGCGAGCATCGGCGGCAGGCGCATATTGATCCCTACTGCACCTTCAATTGCAGCGCCGGCGCGATCCGGCACGCCCGCCACGCGGGCAGCAGCCCGGCCAGCACACTGGCAATCACCGCCAGCGCGAAAACCCCCAGCACCATCGCGGGGTCGAGGTGCGCGAACCTCGCGTACGCGTCGGGGCGCTGGCGCACCAACCACAACCCGAACCAGGTAAATGCGAGGCCCAGCAGTCCACCGGCCAGCCCCAGCATCGCGGCTTCCGTTCCAAGTTGCAGAAAGATGTCGCGGCGGGTCGCGCCCATCGCGCGCCGCACGCTCACTTCGCCGCTGCGACGCAGGAACTTCGCCAGCATCAGGCCTACCGTGTTGAACAGGCACACGGCGAGGAATCCAAGCGCCAGCCCCAGTTGCAGCGTGACGTCTGCGGGCACCATCCCGAGCGCCTTGAGGTGCACCATCAAATCCTGCAATCGGGGCGGGGTGGCCTGCGGAAAACGGCCGTGCGCCTTCTGGTCGCGCCAATAATCGACGAGGAATCGCTGGTATGCCGTGACCTCCGCGTGCGTATCCAGTTCCACCCAGAACTGCACCCATGCGCAGTGATCACCCATGCGCCCGCCGCTACCCCAACAGGACTCGCTGCCCGTGATGGGGAGCTTGAGGCTCATCGCCGTGTTGATCGGCAGAAAGAAAGTGTCCTTGCTCTTGAACGCCCCGTCACCGCCGGAGCTGCCGTAGAACAAGGGTTCGGGGTGCCAATCGCGGAGCACCCCCGCGACGCGGAACGCACGGCCCTGCAGGTGCAAGGTGCGTCCCATCGCTGCCGCCGCACTGCCGAAAACCTTGCGCGCCAAGGCGCCATTCAGTACCACGACCTGTGCGCGATCCTGATCGGCCTGCGCATTCCAGCCGGTGCCGACCGCGAACGGCGTATCGAACATCGCGAAGAATCTCGCGCTGACGTAACGGCCGGTGCTGAAAAACGGCTTCAGGTTGCCGCCTGGGCTCACCGCCACACGACCGCTCACCATCATGGCCTGGCGCACCGCGCGCCCGGCACGCAGCAGGTTGTTGGCGTCGGGCCACGTGAAGGCATTGCCGACATCCATCTGCCCACCACCAAAATCCGCCGACCCCGGATAGAGATGCGGAAAAAACAACTGACCGCTGCGGCCCGGCAGCGGATCGCCGGACATCACGTGCACCACCGTGACCATGGTCATGCTGGCGCCGATGCCGATGCCGATCGTAAGCACGATCAGTGCCGTCAACGCCCAGTTGCGCAGAAAGCCGCGCACTGCGAGTTCGACGTAATACCGGAACATTCCCCGCCTCCATCCCATTTCACGCCCACCGTGTCGATCAGCGTTTTACTGGCTGCGCCTTGCCGGTCGCCAGCGCGTCATCGGCCAGTTTCGACAAGCCGTTGGCAAGACTCCGCATGCCATCCGACTGTGCGTGCTGCCAAGCTTGAAGATCAGCGCGCCGTGCCCGGATGCGCGGCTGCAAGGCATCGATCTGCTTCTGCAACGCTGCAACCTCTGGCTGCAGCGCGGCGACCTTTGCCTGCTGCGCGTGCATTCGTTCGGCAATTTGCCGGCTGCGCGCAGGATCCGAGGTCGCGGACTGCACGGCAATGAGCCTGCCTTCCTCGTTGATGAGCGCCGCCTGCCGGGCGCTGATTTCGCCCTGCTGCGCGGACAGCTTGTCCTGTTCCGCTTCGAGTTTGCCGAGATCGTTCGCCAACAACCCACTTTGCGTGCGAATGCGCGCCAACACCGAATCCACGCTCACACCCGCGCGTTGCAGGATCGCCGGGTCGTGCACCAGGTAGGCCTTGCCATCACGCCAAAACCACATCAGGTTCACTCCAGGCCGGTAGAAGCGCTTCGCGGCAACGACGTCGCTCTGGTCGCCCGCAATGAAGACTCCGGACTTGCCGAACAACACGATGCCCCCACCGGTCCTGGCAGGCCCGGTGTACACAAGGGAATGTGCACCGCAAAACGGGATGTCATCGGCTCTCACACTCGGCACGCACGCCGCATCCGTTGACGCGGCACCATCGCGGGCAGCGTCGATGCCGCCGCGCGATCCTGGTGACACACGGGTCGCCACAGGCGCGGCCACCGCGCCAGCACCGACAGCGTCTGTGCCGGGGTGAACTGCCAGGGGCCCACCTGCCGCCACCACGCGGTACGGCGCCACACCGAGGATCGCAACGAGCGTGATGAGTGCCCAACCCAGGCCGCGCGGTGGACCGGTACCGGTGTGCTCCAGCATCCGCAGGCGGCGCTTCAGGCTGCGGAAGGTCGCCGACGCGCCGGCGAGGGTGGCAGGCCCGGGATCGCAGACACCCAGGCGCACCAGCAATTGACCATAGCTGCGGGCATCGGCGCCCAGGACACCCATTGCGCGTTCATCGCAGGCAATCTCGCGTTGCAGCGCGTACTCGCGCATCGCCAAGCGCACCAGCGGATGAAAGAAGAACAATCGCTGGGCGAGGGCCGGAATGCAGCCGAGCCAAAGGTCGCCGCGGCTCAGATGCGCAAGTTCATGCGCGAGCGCCAGCGAGGCTTCCTCGTCCGAGAACGTCGCTCTGGCCGGCCACAGGATCACCGGCCGCAGCATTCCGGTCACCAGCGGAGAGGCGACGCCGGAAGCAACGCGCAGTTGCGGGCAACGCCGCAGTCCCATGCGCTTTGCCAGCGACGCGCAGCGGCGTTGCAGCGAGCCCTCGACGTCAGCACCTGCGCCGCGCAGCCATCCGCGCATCCGCCGGCGCTCGCGCATGACGGCAGGCAACTGCGCGAGCACCCCCAGCAACCACAACGCGGCCAAGCCGTCGCGCCACGACAAGCGATTTCGCCAATCCAACACCGAGGATGGCGGCGGTGCGGAAAAATCCACGGTCGGTGATACCAGCGTGGACGGCAAAATCTGCGCGTGCGCGGCGAATGATTGCGCAGGCGCCAGCCACGGCAATTCGACCGGCGCCTGCCAGGCGAGCCCGACCATGAGCTGCAGACCGACCAGCGACCACAGTGCACACCGCGCGGAGGCCGGCAGGCGCGGCACGAGACGCACCGTCAGCGCGACGACGCCCACCAACACCGCCGCCTGCAGTGAGGTCCACAGCAAATGGCTGAGCAAGAGGTCCGCGACATGCCCGATGACCGGCATCTCACTTCTCCCTGCGCGCCGTGCCAAGCTGCGCCACCAACGACTTCAACTCGGCCAGTTCTTCGTCGCTGACCCGACCGCGCTCGGCCATCCAGGCCACGAACGGCGACACCGACCCGCCCAGCGTCCGCTCGACGAATCGACCGACCGCATGGCGGGTCACAGCGTCCGGCGTCGTGGCGCTGTGGTAGCGGTACCTTCCGCGGATACTGCGACGCTTCAGGTACCCCTTCGCCCGCAGCCTCTCCATCATCGTCAGCACCGTGGAGCGTGCGAGCCCGTTGGGCTCACCGAATCCCGCTGCCATCTCGCCGACCGAAGCATCGCCGCACTCGGCAACGTACCGCAGCAACGCCAGTTCACGGGCACCGATGGATGGTTTGACCACGCTGCTGGATCCTTGTTACCTACACTTGTCGCCACACTACTCCTGCTGACACACGTCGTCAATCAGGATCGCACGACGTCCCGTGGCGCAGCGCGGATCACCGCTCGCAGCGCCGATTGCGCCGCCGGCGGCAACGCGAGCCTGTTGACCCTGCAGGATTGAACGGCCAGACCGCGTCGCAGGCCGGCGTGCCTGACGGGTGGAGGCGTCAACGCCTCGCGTCGACATCGCGCGGCACCCAAGCCGCGCACGGGTGCTCCCTGCGCTCACACCACCCTCACCATCCCGGCTTGATGAACGCCCGTGCAACCCACCTTGACCCGGGCCTGAATTGCGGGTCGGCCGGAGGTTGCGCGCACGTCATGGGTCTGGTTACGGTGGAGTCGTGGCGTTTTCCATGCCGCACACCCCCACTTGGCCGAATGGGACAACCGAATGACTCAACGACTTCAGAGGACAGCCGCTGCCGTTGCGGTGACGATGGGACTCGCCTTGACGGTACCCGCCGCGTTTGCGCAGACGCAGCCCGCCCAGACACCGCCCGCCCAGCCA
>JBOHYT010000125.1:0-3775 GCA_050738055.1 Rhodanobacteraceae bacterium | reverse complement strand
GTTGTTGCGTGACCTCGGGCCGGAGCCGCTCGGCGATGCCTTCGAAGGCGACTGGCTGTTCGCGCAATCGCGCGGGCGCAGCGTCGCGGTGAAAAGCTTCCTGATGGACCAGACGGTGGTGGTCGGCATCGGCAACATCTACGCCAGCGAAGCCTTGTTCGGCGCCGGCGTGCATCCCAAGCGCGCGGCCGGCGCGGTGTCGCGCGTGCGCTACGTGCGAGCCGCTGCGGAGATCCGCCGGGTGTTGAACTACGCGATCACACGCGGTGGCACCACATTGCGCGATTTCCTCGCGCCCGATGGCGCACCGGGATACTTCGAACAGGAACTCGCGGTGTACGGCCGTGCGGGCGAGCCATGCAGGAACTGCGGCACGCCGATCCGCGCCGCCGTCATCGGGCAGCGCATGTCGTACTGGTGTCCGCGCTGCCAAAGATGATCGCGATCACAGCGCATCCGCATCGAGCTCGCCGGTCCGAATCCGGATCACCTGATCCAGCGTCGAGATGAAGATCTTGCCGTCGCCGATCTTGCCGGTGTGCGCGGCGTGGGTGATGGTTTCCACCGCGCGCTCGACGAGGTTGTCGGGCAACGCGATCTCCAGTTTCACCTTGGGCAGGAAATCCACCACATACTCGGCGCCGCGATACAACTCGGTGTGCCCCTTCTGGCGGCCGAAGCCCTTGACTTCGGTAACGGTGATCCCGTTGACGCCGACGTCGGAAAGCGCCTCGCGCACGTCGTCCAGCTTGAACGGCTTGATGATGGCGGTGATCAGTTTCATGGCGACAAGCTTACCCGATAGACAGGCCCCAAAATCACCCCGCTCGAAGCAGCTGTTGTGAAAAATCAGGCCATGGAAGGCCGTTCTGGTGCCGCCAAACACGTGCACCGGCAAACGCTGGACACTTCAACGACGCAGCGATCATGGATGATCGCACGAAGAACGTCAGGCCATGGATGGCCGTTCTGGTGGCTGTTACGCTCGACCCTGTCGGTCGCGCGGCCGGCTCAACGATGCGGCGGTCATGGACGACCGTACTGCTTCGCGGAAAGTCAGGGCACGGAAGCCCGTTCTGATGATCGTAATCGATGTATCCGAAATGCGCGCGAGAAAATTCAACAAAGCTGCGATCAGGGATGATCGCAATACAATACAGGAAAATCCCTACACCACCACACGGCGTCCGCCGATGGTCGCGCCGATCCCGGCGACCTATCCTTCAGACGCATCGAGGCAACGACATGATCGACGTGCACTCCATAGACCAACTCGCGCACCGGCTGGCTACCCTGGTTCCTCCGGGACTGGCGCAGGCGCGGGACGACATGGAAGCCAATTTCCGGGACGTGCTGGCGCACGGATTGCGCCGCCTCGACCTTGTCACCCGCGAGGAGTTCGACGCGCAGCGAGCCGTCCTCGACCGGGCCCGCGAGCAGGTCGCGCAACTCGAAGCGCGCGTGACCGCACTGGAAGCTGCGCGGAGGGCCTAGGAGCGTGGCGGTTTTGGCACTGCAACGACGCCGGCCGTGCAGGTCGAAGTATTCTTGCGATCATCCATGATCGCCGCTGCATTGAGTGCCATGGGAAAGCCAGCCACATCGCACGGAAAAGATCAGAACGGCCATCCGTAGCCTGACTTTTCGGAAAAGCCGCGTACAGGGGGGGTGAACAGGATATGAGCCTTGCTGTTGCCCTGACCCGAGCCTCCGAAGGCGTGGCCGCACCGCTGGTCACGGTGGAAGTGCATCTTTCCGGCGGCCTGCCCGGAACCTCGATCGTCGGGCTGCCGGAAGCCGCGGTGCGCGAATCGCGCGACCGTGTACGCGTTGCGATCCAGAACACCCAATTCCAATATCCCAACCGCCGCGTCACCGTGAACCTTGCGCCGGCCGAACTGCCCAAGGATGGCGGGCGCTTCGATCTCGCGATCGCGCTCGGCATCCTCGCCGCCGGCGGGCAGGTGCCACGCGAGGCGCTCAAGGGCTGCGAGTTCCTCGGCGAACTCGCGCTGTCCGGCGAACTGCGTCCGGTGCCCGGCGTGCTCCCTGCCCTGTTGCGCGCCCGCCACGGCAAGCGCTGCGTGATCGTGCCGGTCGGCAACGCGCACGAAGCGGCGTTGCTCGATGGCGTCGAAGTCCGCGTCGCCTCCAGCCTGGCCGAAGTCTGCGCGCACCTGCGCGGCGCCGAAGCGCTGCCACCGCCCGCGGCGAACCGGCAGGAGGGCGGTCCCGCGTACCCCGACCTCGCCGACGTGCGCGGACAACGCCATGCCCGGCGGGCGCTCGAGATCGCCGCCGCGGGCGGCCATCACCTGTTGATGGCGGGTCCGCCCGGCACCGGCAAGTCGATGCTGGCCGCGCGGCTGCCGAGCATCCTGCCACCCATGAGCGAAGCCGAGGCCATCGAGGCCTGCGCGGTCCGCTCCGTCGCCGGCGTGCCCTTCGATGTCAACGGCTGGCGGCAACGCCCGTACCGCGCGCCGCACCACACCGCGTCCGGCGTCGCGCTGGTCGGCGGCGGTTCGCATCCGCGTCCGGGAGAAATCTCGCTCGCCCACAACGGGGTGCTGTTCCTCGACGAATTGCCGGAATTCGATCGCCGTGTGCTGGAAGTACTGCGCGAGCCGCTGGAATCGGGTCGCATCGTGATCTCGCGCGCGGCGCACCAGGCCGAATTCCCGGCGCGTTTCCAGTTGGTGGCAGCGATGAACCCCTGCCCGTGCGGCTACGCGGGCGATCCCGACGGCCGCTGCCGCTGCACACCCGACGCGATCGCGCGCTATCGCGGCCGCATCTCCGGGCCGCTGCTGGACCGCATCGACCTCGTCGTCGAGGTGCCGCGGCTGTCGCTGGCCGAACTCGACGCCGCGCGCAACCCGAACGACGAGGATTCCGCCACGGTGCACGCGCGCGTCGTCGCCTCGCGCGAGCGTGCGGTGCGACGCGCAGGCAAACCCAACGCCGCGCTGGCGACGCGCGAACTCGAACGCGACTGCGCGCTCGGAGACGCCGAACGCACGCTGATCGAGCGCGCGATGGAGAAGCTCTCGCTCTCGGCGCGTGCCTACCACCGCGTGCTGCGTGTCGCGCGCACCATCGCCGACCTCGCCGGCAGCGAACGCATCGCGCGGGAGCACTTGGCCGAAGCCGTGCAATACCGGAGGATGGACGCGGCGATCCAACCGTAGTGCGGGTTTCAATCCGTATGCAACGGACGCAACCATGCAAAGCCGGATTTGGGGCAGCGCTGATCAGGGCCATTTGCCAGCGGTTTGGGAGACTGACGCGCGCACCGACGTGGTTGTGGCTCATTCGTGCGAGCCGGTGCTGAGTTTGCCGATGGTGAACGCAGACGCGCCGCCGCCTATGGCATGTCGCGCCGTGGTTGAATCTGGGCGACTGCGGATTGGCTACTTGCTCGATGGGCATGAGGCCCGACCTGATCATTCATCAGATTCAGCAGGCATACACTGCCGAACGAGTATGTAGTAGTAGTACTACCGCTGTGGTTTTCGGCCTATTGCACGTATAGCTTTCTTGTCGACTGGGCTGCGTTGGATCGATCACGGTAGGGCTTTGCAACCTCGCGTAGAAACCAACCCATTGTGTACATCAGGTGTAATCACACGATTCCAGGCTTCTGGTTATGAGTCGAACGGCTGCGATGCCAAACGCGGACACGCCAAACGAGACCAGCCGGGACCGGCTGCTCGCGGCTGGCAAAAAGCTCGTGGCGCAGGCCGGCTACGAGCGTACGTCCACGTCCACCATC
>JBOHYT010000124.1:0-19587 GCA_050738055.1 Rhodanobacteraceae bacterium | reverse complement strand
GCTCACGCGGGTGACGCGCGCGAGCAGGTCGATCACCTTGTCCTTGTAGTCGGCAAAGCGGTAGGTGTTGAAACGTTCGCGGATGGTCGGATCCTTCGGCTTCTTTTCCTTGTACTGATCGAGGATCCATTCCAGCGCCGAGCGGTTGCCGAGCTTGTATTCCCACGCATCGAGTGGCACGCCGGTGAGCGTCGTTTCCGAATCAAGCTGGATGCGGCCGCCGTCCTTGTCGGCGCGCAGCGTGGCTTTCGGCGCGGCGCCGTTCTTGCGCGCCTTCTCGTCCGGGATGTCGATGCGCTTGAGCGGCCACGGCTCGACGGATTCGTAGCCGATGTGCAGGGCCATCAGTTGCTGGCCCCAGTCGGCCCAGCGCCAGAAATCCGGGTAGAACGGAATGCGCGGAAATTCGCGTTTCAGGTTCTGCGCGTACTTCTCGCGGTACGCCGGATCGTGCAGCACCGCGTACACGTAGTGGAAGATCGCATCTTTGGTGATCGCGCTTTTGCGAATGGCGCGCTTGCCGGATGCCGGCGGTTCCCGCACTTGCTCGTCGTCCCGGCGCAGGCCGGACTCAACACGCTCGTCATCCCGGCGCAAGCCGGGCTCAACACGCTCGTCGTCCCGGTGCAGGCCGGGACCCAGTGCCTTTGCTTCTGCCGTTTTGGAAACCGACTGGACCCCGGCCTTCGCCGGGGTGACGGCATTCTTGTAGTGATCCTTGAACTGCTTCAGCGCCCAGTTGGTGATGTTGTCCGTCGCAATCGTGCCGCCGAAGTTCATTCGTAGCGGGTACAACTGCGTGTCCCCCATGAAATGCCAATCTGCGGGATGCTTAGTTGCGAGTACCCGAAATGTACTAGACGGACCTGGTGCGGAGATTGCAATTGTCCAGGCTTCCGATTTGCCCGCTTCGCCGAAAATTTCCTCATGGCGGGACGTAAGCCGATCCGAGAAGACCAAATCCCAATAGAAATCTGTTCTGTAAAACGGGCGGTACATCGCACGGGTCACGTTTTCTGGGGTTGCTGGCTGTGCGGCTGCGCGCTGTACGTTCGCAATCAACCCCTCGCTCCACTTGATTGCTTTTGACAATCGATTCCTTTCGAACTTTCCCGTTGCTCGAATTGCAGCATGATCTGCGTTGAACGCCTCGACAAGGTATGAGACTTTTTCGAGCAGCGAAATTTCGTTCAAGTCGTAGACCCATTCGTCCCGCGCTGTGTTGGTGCCGTTTGTATGTTGTCGGAAGATCGCTTTTGGATTCGTGGCCTGCTTCGTAGCCTTGGTCGCCACCGGAATCAGCGTGTCGAAATCGTTGTCGGTGAGGTTCAGCCAGTTGTGCTTGGCGTCGGGGCTGATCTCCGAGTGTTCGAGTTCACCCAAACGCGCCTTCGACAGCCACGCCAGCTTTTCCTCCGCGGTCTCGAACTCGGGGCGACGCGAATGGAAGATGCGGCAGCCCCGCGCCTTCGCGCGCTTCACCAGAAAACCGATCGCGACGCCGGTCTGGATGCCGAACACGTTGTGCTTCGTGCCCGAAAGTTTCGGGTTGGCGCGCACGTCGCCGCCCAAATCCACGATGTGGATTTCGTTGAACTCGCGCGTCACCACGTCGCGAAAGCCGTCGAAAGTGCGCGAGTCGATGTAGCTGCGGTTGCTGACGAACGCCACCACACCGTTCTCGGCGATGCGATCCGATGCCCAGCGGAAAAAGCGGGCGTACATGTCGTACAGCTTGGTTTTCTGCGCGGTCGAGGCCTTGATGTAGGTGTGCTTGATACGCGCGTCGATGTCGGGATATTCGCGGTTCTTGTTGTTGTCGTTCTCGTTGGCCTGGTTGGCGTTGTAGGGCGGGTTGCCGATCACCACGCTGATCTTGCGGCGATTCTGGCGCTTGATGCGCTCGATGTTTTCCTCACCCATACCGAACAGGTCGGCGACCTGCTGGCCGGTGTAGCGGCGCAAGCCGGCGACGTTGTCCAGCGTGTCCACGAAACAGAGGTTCGGGTATTCGAGGTACTCGCCGGTGATCGCGGCGTAGGTCGCCTCGATGTTGAGGTTGGCGACGTAGTAGGGCAGGATCGCGACCTCGTTGGCGTGCAGTTCCTCGAGATACTTGTGCTTGAGCTTGGCCGGCTGCCCGCGGAAGTGTTCCAGCAGTTCGCAGATGAAGGTCCCGGTGCCGGCGGCCGGGTCGAGGATCTCGACGTCGCGATCGACCAGATTCCGGCCGAAGTGTTTTTCGCACAGCCAGTCGGAAGATTCGATCATGAAGCGCACGATCTCGTTGGGCGTGTACACCACGCCGAGCCGGTCGGCGGCCTTCGGGTTGTAGACCTTGTAGAAGTTCTCGTAAACGACTTTCAGGAAGGTCTGCTTCTCGTGGTGGCTGGCGATCTGGCCGGCCGTGCGGCGGATCGCGGCGTAGTAGGGCTCCAGCGCCCGCAGGGTCTGGTGCTTGGTATTGCCGGTGAAGAACGTGGCCTCGAGCTTGTACAGCTCCCGCGCGATGTTGTTGTCCTCGTGGAAGCCGCTGGCGGGAAACACCAGCGCGAAGATTTCCTCGGTGAGGATGTGCTGGATCAGGATCTCGCGGACATCCGCCTCGCCGAGTGACGGATTGATGGTTTCGCGCGCTGTTTTGAGGAACTTGTCGGCTGCCGCGCGAAAAAACTCGTTGTCCACGTAGGCGCGTTCGATCATCCCGCGCAGCGCGTCGCACACCGCGGGCAGGTCGGCCTTGAACTGCTCGACCGCCTTGCGGAATTCTGCGATCTCGGGCCGTTCGTAGCCGAAGAACAGTTCCAGCAGGCGTTGCAGCGCATCGACGTCATCGACCGCGCAGCGGATGACTTCGCGGCGGTTCTGGATCAGCACCGCTTCGTGCGAATCGTCGAATACGATGTTGTCCTGCGGGTAGCCGCGGCGGAACTTCAGTTCGATCTCGGCGTCGAGGTCGTCCTTTTCGTCCTTGGCTTCCCAGTAGCCGAACGGCAGGCGCAGGCCGTACAACAGCGCACCATCGACGTAACGGCGTTGCTTCGCGGGCGTCTCGATTTCGTATTCGGGCACGAAGGTGAGGTCGTGCGCGCGACCCCAGCCCTTCAGCAGATCCTTGAAGGCTTCGCGCACCACGCTTTCACGGTGGGTGCCGCCAAGCTGGCGCAGCCGCGCCAGTTCGGCGAGGTATTGCTGGATCAGCACGCGGGACATGCGGTTTCCCCTTTCACAGCGGCGTGGTGCCTTCGCTCAACAATTCGTAATAGGCCTGATACAGCCATACCCGGTTGCGGCGTTGACCGGTGATTTCGTGGATGATGCCAAGCTGCTGCAAGCCCGCGAACGCGCCGCGCACGGTGGGCGGCGTCAACGCCAGCACGTCGGCCACGTGCGCGGCCGACAGGATCGGTTGACGGGTGAATTGTTCGAATACCAGCAACGCACTGCCGGCCTTGCGGCCGAGCCCGGGCAGTTTGGCGCGATCGTGTTCCCACAGCGTCAAGGCACGGTGCGCGGAGTCCACCGTTTGCGTGGAAGTCTCGGCAATGCCTTCGAGGAAATACGCGAGCCACGCCTCCCAGTCGCCGGCGCGGCGCACGGCGTCCAGCTCGTCGTAGTAACGCTGGCGGTTTGTCTTGAAGTACAGGCTCAGGTAAAGGCCCGGTTCCTGCAACACGCCGGCTTCGCACAGCAGCAGCGTGATCAGCAGCCGGCCGAGCCGTCCGTTGCCGTCGAGGAATGGATGGATGGTTTCGAACTGCACGTGTGTCAGCGCCGCCCGGATCAGTGGTGGCATGTCTTTTTCCGGGGCGTGCAGGAACTTCTCGAAGTCGCCGAGGCATTCGGTCAACTGGTCCGGTGGCGGCGGAACGTGGCGCGCAAACGCAGGCGAACGGCCGCCGATCCAGTTTTGCGTGCGGCGAAACTGGCCGGGTGTCTTCTGCGCGCCGCGACCGCCGCGCAACAGTACTTCGTGGATTTCGCGCAGCAGACCCAGTGAGAGCGGAAATCCGCTGCGCAGGCGATTCAACCCATGGTTCAGCGCCGCGACGTAGTTGGACACTTCCTCCACGTCGGCGATCGGCACGCCGGGCGCTTCGTCCAGTTCGAACAGCATGAGGTCGGACAGCGACGCCTGCGTGCCTTCGATCTGCGAAGACAACAATGCTTCCTTGCGGATGAAGTGGTACAGGAACAGCTTGGGATCGGGCAGCATGCGGGTCATGCCGTCCAGTCGTCCGAGCGCCTGGTTGGCGCGTTCCAGTTGCGCGATCAAGGGACCGCCGAATTGCAGCGGCGGCTGTGGCGGCAACGGAGCAGGGACGAACGCGCGATAGCCCCTGCCGGCCATGCTGCCTTGCACGTAGGTGCCGGCTGCCCTGTCCATTGATCGCCCCACTTTCTCAAGTGGGGCGATTGTGGCATTTTAGGAAAAAAAATCAACTAGTTTTTCTTAAGAATGCCGATGAGTCTCCGTTACGAAAGTCGACGTGCATAACGCGATCCGCTCACCGGTTGCCCAGATAGTCCATCTTGCCGATCTGCGTGCCGGCCACGCGCAGGATGTCGTACGCGGTGGTGCAGTGGAAGAACAGGTTGGGCAGCGCGTAGCCGAACAGGTAATCCTGCCCGGTGAAATGCACCTCGTTGTTGCGCATCTTGACCACGATCGCGCGCTCCTCGCAGCCGTCGATCTGGCTGGATTTGAATGTCTTGATGTAGGCGATGGTGCGCTCGATGCGGTCGTGCGCTTCGGCGAGCGTCTTTTCGGTGTCGGGAAATGATTGCGGCTCGGCGCCGGCCAGCCGCGCGGCGCCGCGCGCGGAAGTGTCGCAGGCGATTTGGATCTGCTTGATCAGCGGCAGCATGTCGAACATCAGCCGTTGCTGCAGCAGGTTGTCCGGCTCGACGCCTTTTTCCTTCGCGTGCGCCTCGCCCTTCTTCAGCACGTCGGAAAGGTTGGTCAGCGCGCGCACGAACACGGGAACGGAAGCCTGGTACATCGAGATGGTCATTTTGAACTCCAAGTTGTCAGTTGAGGAATCGATATCACAAACTTCGTGGTCCGCGCAGCACGCGGCCAGGCAGCGAGAAGATGCCGCGCAGCACGTCCAGCACGCCATCCACGGCAATGCCCAGCAGCCGGAACGGCAGCAGGATCAGCCACAGCAGCGGGTACAGGATCAGCGCCAGCAGTGCCAGCGGCCAGCAGAAAATCAAGAGCAGCAACCATAGCAGGAAGGTGATCACGGGATGCATCCGTGCGGAGGATGACAGCGATGCACATGGGAGTGCCGGGCCGCGATCACAAGGGCGGTTCGGCGTCGACGGGAGCGGGCAGGACGGAAACGGGTCCCGGCGATACCATCCCGCGCGTCACCAAGGCTGTCAGCGCCAGCGCGGCGAGCATCAATGCCGCGGCCAATACAAACGATATGCCGGAAAAATCGCGCACCGGCGCGTGTTTGCTGATGAACAACGCAAACAGGTTGGCGAACAGCAGCGGGGCGAATATCCCGGCAAAACTTCGAAGGCTGGACAGCGCACCCTGCAGGCGCCCCTGTTCGGCGGGGTCGACCTGGCCGCTCATGATGGCTTGCGCGGGCGGGCTGGCGAGGCCGCCCAGGCACAGGATCGGAATGCCGATCCAGAACAGCCACGCGATCGGCGCGAAACCGAAGATCGCGTAACCGGCGGCCGCGAACGCCAACCCCCCCAGCATCAGCTTGCGCTCTCCGAAGCGTGGCATCAGCGGCCGGACCAACCCGCCCTGGACGATACCGGTGCACAGGCCCACCAGCATCAGCGCAAAACCCACGGTCTTGGTCCCCCAGCCGAATCGGTAGTCGGTGTACAGCACGAAGGTGGCATTGAGCGAGAACTGCGCCAGCGAGATCAGGAAGAACACCGCGGCCAGCGCGAACACCTGCGGGTAGCGCTTGAGCAGCAGCAGCGAACCGAGCGGATTGGCGTGTTTCCATTCGATGCGCGGGGTGCGGCGTTCCGGTGGCAGCGATTCCGGCAGCACGATAAGGCCGTAGACGAAGTTGGTCAGTGACAGACACGCGGCCACCCAGAACGGCAGCCGGATCCAGATGTGGCCGAGCACACCGCCCACGCCTGGGCCGATCAGGAATCCCACGGCGAACGCGGCACCCAGCAGGCCGAACGCCGCAGCGCGTTTCTCGCGCGGCGTGGTGTCGGCGATGTAGGCATTGGCGGTGGTGAAGCTGGCCGATGCCGCGCCCGACAGCGTCCTTCCGATGAACAGCACCCACAGCGCCGGCGCCAGCGCCATCACGATGAAATCGGCACCGAGCCCGCAACAGGAAATGAGGATCACCACGCGCCGCCCGAAGCGGTCCGAAAGCGCGCCCTGCACCGGCGAAAACACGAACTGCATCAGCATGAACACGGCGCCGAAGCCGCTGGCCCACACCGCGGCGCGCGAGATGCTGCCGCCGACCAACTCGATGATCAGGTGCGGCAGTACCGGGATGATGATCCCGAAGCTCAGCATGTCGATCAGCACCGTGACGAAGACGAAGATCACCGCGGCGCGGCGGCGCGGGTTCTCCGTGATTTCGGTTGGATCCATGTCGGTACGCTGCAGACCCTCCCCTTCAAGGGGAGGGCAGGGTGGGGATGACGTCGGTGATCGGGCGCATCGAGGATCGATACCCTGAGTTGCGCCCGTAGCCCCGACCCTCGCCCTCCCGGGGAGACGGAGACAAGCAAGCAGCAGCCTTCGACACGCTCAGGGCAAGCTTGCGGGTGACCGGGCGTATGTCAGAGCGGCGGTTCGGCGCACTCACCGTCCGCCGTCGATGCCGATGAAATTCAGGAACTCCGCGCGGGTCCTCGCGTCCTCGCGAAAACTGCCGAGCATCTGGCTGGTAATCATCGACACGCCGCGCTTGTGCACGCCGCGGGTGGTCATGCACTGGTGGCTGGCGTCGACCACCACGCCGACGCCGCGCGGGTTGAGCACGCTCTGGATGCAGGTGGCGATCTGCGCGGTGAATTTCTCTTGCACCTGCATGCGGTGCGCGAACGCGTCGACCACCCGCGCCAGCTTGGAGATGCCGACCACCTTGCCGTCGGGCAGGTAGCCCACGTGCACGCGCCCGATGATCGGCGCCAGGTGGTGCTCGCAATGCGATTCGAACTCGATGTCGCGCAGCACGATCATCTCGTCGTAGCCGGCGACCTCCTTGAAGGTGCGGCGCAGGAAGTCCTCGGGATCCTCGGCGTAGCCGGAGAACCATTCGCTGTAGGCGTCCACCACGCGCTTCGGGGTGTCACGCAGCCCCTCGCGGGTCGGCTCGTCGCCGGCCCAGCGCAGCAGTGTGCGCACCGCGTCCAGCGCCTGCTCGCGCGACACCGGCGGCGAAGTCGGTTTGCTGGCGGTACAGACGGACGGCGTGCCGGATTCGCTCATGGCGAGGCTCCTCGCTCGTTAAACCGTGTAGTGTAACGCCGATGCGTGCCCCAGCCGGAATGACGGCGTGTCTCGGCTGGCGAGACGGCGCCCCGCAGGATGGACGGCGGATCATTCATGCACAGGGGAGATCATCATGCTGAGCGAACGACTGGAGGCCGCGCTTTCCTATGCGCGGCGCGCGCACGCCGGACAGGTGCGCAAGGGCACCGCGATTCCCTACATCGCGCACCCGATGGCGGTGGCGTCGCTGGTGCTGGATCACGGCGGCGACGAGGACCAGGCCATCGCGGCGCTGTTGCACGACGTGGTCGAGGATTGCGAACCGTTTGCCGACGGTGTGCCGCACGCCGTCACAATCGAAAGCCGGTTCGGACCGCGCGTCGCGACGATCGTGCTGGCCTGCACCGACGGCACCATCGAGAGCAAGGCCGCCGAGCGATCGGCCGAAGGCGCGGAAGACCGCCGCGCCGGCTGGTACGCGCGCAAGCGCGCCTATTTGCAGCACCTCGCCACGGCCAGCGAGGACGCACTGCTGGTGTCGGCGTGCGACAAGTTGCACAACGCGCGCGCGATCCGCGCCGATCTCGCGCGGATCGGGCCCGCGGTGTTCGAGCGCTTCAACGCAGGCCGCGAAGGAGTCCTTTGGCATTACCGTGAACTGGCCAACCAATTCGCGATGCGCGGTTGTCCGGCCGCCGGCGAACTCGACCGCGAAGTCGGAGAGATCGAACGCCTGGCGGCCGGCGCGTGAGTTCAGGGCGTCTCGTCATCGTCGCCGTTCGACGCGGTCGTCGCCGCCTCGTCGAGCAGCGCCCGCGAAGCGTCGTCCGGCACCGATTGCATATCCGGGGACGGCAACGACTCCACGTCGCGTAGCCTGCGCTCGATGGCGCGCGAGCGTACGCCCGTCGCTTCGATCTGGCTGCTGGCTTCGTTCAATTTCTTCTTGACCTTTTCCAGCACGTCGCCGAACTTGCCGAATTCGGTCTTGACCGCGCCGAGGATCTGCCAAACCTCGCTGCTGCGCTTCTCGATCGCGAGGGTGCGAAAGCCCATCTGCAGTGCGTTCAGGATCGCGGTGAGCGTGGTTGGGCCGGCCACCGTGACCCGGCAGTCGCGCTGCAGCGTCTCGAACAGGCCGGGACGTCGGATCACTTCCGCGTACAGGCCCTCGGTCGGCAGGAACAGGATCGCGAAATCGGTGGTGGCGGGCGGCGAGAGGTATTTGGCGCGGATGGTCTTGGCCTCGTCCCGCACGCGGCGTTCCAGCGCGGCCGCGGCGAGCGCCGCGGCCTCCGGGTCTGCGCGTTCCTGCGCATCCAGCAGGCGCTGGTGGTCCTCGATCGGAAACTTGGCATCAATCGGCAGCCACACGGGCGCGTCGCTGTCCCGGCCGGGCAGGCGGATCGCATATTCGACCCGTTCGCTGGAGCCCGGAACGGTTGCCACATTTGCCGCGTACTGTTCGGCGGCCAATAGTTCTTCGAGCAGCGCGCCGAGCTGGACTTCGCCGAACGTGCCGCGGGTCTTGACGTTGCTGAGCACGCGCTTCAAGTCACCGACGCCGATGGCGAGCGTCTGCATTTCGCCGAGGCCCCGCTGCACGGCTTCGAGGCGCTCGGAGATCAGCTTGAACGAGGCGCCGAGCCGTGCTTCGAGGGTCTTGTCGAGTTTCTCGTCCACCACTTTGCGCATCTGTTCGAGCTGCGCCGCGTTGTCGGCCTGCAACGCCTTCAATTGCGCCTCCAGCGTGCCGCGCATCTCGCCGACCCGTTTTTCGTTGTCGGCGGTCAATGTCGCCAGTGCCTGCCGCAGTCGTTCGCCAAGCGCCTGCAGCGTCGCCTGGCCTTCCTCGCGATTCCTGCGGGCATCCTCGATCAGGGTGTTGCGCAAGGCTTCGCCGCCGCGGTCGGTGCGCTCGATCAGTTGCGCGAGACGACGGGAGAAATCCTCGATGCGCTCGCGCTGCTGTGCGCCGCTGCCGTCCAGTTGCGACTGCACCTGGGTACGGAATTGTGCGAAGGATTGGGAGAGCTCGCCGCGCCCGGCACGTTGTTCCTCGCGCAGGGTCTGGTCGAGCCGCTGGCCGTCGCTGCGCAGCGCATCCAGCTTTTCGCCCAGCGCGGGATCGACCCGTCGCCGCGCCAGCGCAGCAAGTTGCAGCAGCAGCACGGCTGCGGCCAGCACGATCAGGACAATCAGAAGGATGAGCTCGACGGGCATGGCCGGGAATTGTAGGCGGAGTCTGCGCAACGGTAACGCGGCGGCGTCGCATCGCGCGAGACGATGCACGGTCGGGCCGTGCGGCCGTGCCGCCACGCCGTTCGGGCCTTCCGGCCCTCCTACATTCGCGGCGCGACCGCGCGTTGCGGCACCACCGCCATCGTCAGGCGCGCGATGCCGGCATAGGAGCGGCGGAAGCCGCGACCCGGCCCATCGTGGCGTCGCGCGCCGTTCGGGCCTTCCGGCCCTCCTACGTTCGCGGTGCAACCGCGCGTTGCGGCACCACTGCCATTGTAGGAGCGGCGGAAGCCGCGACCCGGCCCATCGTGGCGTCGCGCGCCATTCGGGCCTTCCGGCCAGGCTGCCACGCCGTTCGGGCCTTCCGGCCCTCCTACGTTCGCGGCGCGACCGCGCGTTGCGGCACCACCGCCATCGTCAGGCGCGCAATGCAGACGAGCTTGCCGGACCCGTTCTCGATGCGAATTTCCCATACCTGGGTGCTGCGGCCGAGGTGCAGCGGCCGCGCGGTCCCGGTGACGAGGCCCTCGCGCACCGCGCGCAGGTGGTTGGCGTTGATGTCGAGGCCGACCGCGGCCATGCCCTCGTCGCAGCAGAGCATTGCCGCGGTGGAACCGAGCGTTTCCGCCAGCGCGACCGACGCACCGCCGTGCAGGATGCCGTACGGTTGCCGCGTGCGGTCGTCCACCGGCATCGTGCCGCGCAGGAAGTCGTCGCCGATTTCGGTGATGCGGATGTCGATCGCGCGCATCAGCGTGCGCGCGCTCCAGCCGTTGAGCGTGTCGAGGTCGGTGGGTTGTTTCCAGATGCGCATGACAGGTCAGCGCGCGGGCTCCGATGGCTCTCCCGGCAGCCGCGGCATCCCGTGCTCGTCGCGTTCCTCGGGCGTGAAGTGCTCGGTGTCGATGCTGGCCTCGTGCGCGGTGGCGGCGATCGCGTGACCTTGCAGGCATTGCCAGGCGTTGGCGTAGCAGCGGGTTGCATCCGCGCTCTCGCCGGTGGCCGACTGCACATCGCCGAGCGCGGCCCAGCCCGCCGCGGTAGGCTGGATGGCGAGCGCGCGCACCAGGTATTCGCGCGCGTCGTTCGGGTCGGAGGCGCGCATCGACAGGACCCCGAGCGTGCGCAGCAGCGCCTCGTCGTCCGGATGGGCGTCGAGCCAGCGGCCCGCGCTGCGCAGGCGCGACGCGGCTTCCGCAGGCGGCGTGGCGTCGCCGTAGGTCACCACCAGTTGCGGGTTCCAATCGCGCTTCAGCGCGTCCTCGATGGCGTCGAGCGCATCGTGCGTGGCGCCGAGTTCGGCCGCACGCCGCGCGTAGGCGTCCAGCACGGCCACGACCTGTCGCTGCGGCCGGGTCGCGCGTTTCCACAGGTCCTGCAGGGTCGCGGCATCCGGCGCCAAGCGCAGCGACTCGCCGAGGACCCCGGCGACGAGTTCGTCCTGGCGTGCGGCGCCGAGCATGTCGGACTTGCGCAGCGGTTCCAGTGCCGCGCGGGCCTTGTCCGGCTGGTGCAACGCCAGCGCGGCCAGCGCGTATTCGTACCAGCCGGCGGGCGGCAACTTGCCGGCCTCGGCACCGGATGCCAGCAACTGCATCGCTTCGTTGGCGCGCCCATTCTCGCGCAGGATCCGGGCACGCAACGTGCGCGCGGCTTCCGGCGCGTGTTGTGCGGCCTCGTCGAGCGACTCCAGCGCGCGGACGGTGTCGCCGTGGCGGTGCGCGGCTTCGGCGGCGGCCAGCAGCGCGGGCGAGCGCAGGCTCGAATATTGCGCGGCGCGTTGCAGGGTGCGGTGGGCCTCGACGTTGCGGCCCTCGGTCATGGCTACCAGCCCGTCGCGCAGGCGTTCGTGGCTGATCCGTCGATGCCGGCGCGACAGCGCGCCAAACGGCCAGCGCAGCAGCCACCAGATGATGCCGATCGCGATCCACGCGGCGATCAGGATCGCGACCGCGCCGACCACCGTGGCTTCGATGCGCCAGCCGCGGAACCGGATCAGCACGTAACCCGGATCGGAGGCGAGCCACACGAACAGGATCGCGAGCAGCACGATGATGATCAGCGCGAACACCAGCCAGCGTTTGCCCTTCATGGCGGTCCGGCTCCGCTGGTGGCGGAAGCCGGTGCGCTCACCGGCGCCGTCTGGCTGGCGCGCAGGTTCTGCAATTGCGCGAGCGCGCCGCCGAGTTGCGGCGCCGGGCCGGCCTTGCGCTGCGACAGCAGGTTGGCGATCTCGACGCGCGCATCCTTGACGCCGGCATCCTTCGGGTCGAACTGGGCGCCGAGGGTGGCGTCGGCGCGCTGCAACGCGGCGCGATACATGCCGTCGTCGAACGCCAGCAGCGCTTCCTGCGCCTGCGCAAGGTCGAGCGCCACGGCCTGCCGCGCGAAAGGTGCGTCGACGGGTGGCGTCACCCCACCGTGGTCGCGCGTCACGCTGACGATACCGCTGAATGAGCGTGCGACGCGCGACCAGAAGCCCGGCTTTGAGGCTGGCGTGGCAGCGACACTGGCGGTCGCGAGCGGCCACGATGCAAGCTTGCCGCGCAGTGCCGAGAGGGTATCGAGCGAGGTTTGCCGCGAAGGCGGTGCCGTCGCGGCCAGCGCGTTGCGCTCGGTGATCGCGCTGGCGCGCACCGGTGCGTACACCGGGTTCTGGACCTGGGCCAGCACCTCGATGGCCTGCGAGTACGCCTTCAGCGCACCGGTGCTGTCATGGAACAGTTCGTAACGCTGCTGCCCCGTGCGCAGCAGCATCTCGGCGTCGTTGAGCAGCAGCGCGTCGCGCCCCGACTGCTGTTGCCCGCTCAGGTTGGCGATCGCGGATTCGAGATTGGTGGTGCGCCGGTCGAAGCCGCGCTGGGCGTTGCGCAGTTCGTCCAGCCCCGACTCCAGCGCGCCCAGCCGCTGGCCGGCGGCTTGCGCTTGCTGGTTGGCGGCCGCCAACTGGTGTTGCAATCCGGCCACCGCGGCGGCCTGCTGCTTGCGCGCCACGTCGCCGTCGTGCAACGCGCCCTGCAGCCGCCAGGTGCTCCACGCGGCCAGCGCCAGTGCGATGATCGCGATGACCACGGCTGCGCCTGAAAGCGTGCTTGCGCGCCGCGGCGGCTTCGGCGGCTCGGGGGCGCGAACCTCGTCGTCGGCGTCATCGATCATGCCGGCCATGCTAGCAGGGGTCCATTGTGCGATCGTCCCTGATCGCCTGATCGCCCGCTTGGATCCGGGTATTGCCGTCAGCCAACCGTCTGCCTGTCGGCAACGACCGCCGCGAGCAGGTCGGCGGCATGCGGCGACGCGGCACGCAACACCCGCGCGAAGCCGGCGTCTCGCGCGGCATCCGCGAGGCGCGCGCTGCTGACGACCGCGGTGCCGGCCAGCAACGCGCCGCGCGCATGGGCGGGCAGTGCAGCGATGATGTTGGCGAGTGCTTCGGCGCTGGACACGAGCGCATACAGCGGGCGGCGCGGATCCCGGAGCAGTGCCTCGGCGTGATGGCGGTCGAGCCGCGCCGGCAACCGGCGGTACACGTGCGCGTGCACCACATCGGCACCGCGGAGCCTGAGTTCGCGGACGAGCAGCCCACGTCCGCCGGCCGCGCCGACGATGCCGATCCGTCGGCCGCGCACGTTGCGCAGAATCGGCATGCCAAGGATGCCTTCGCTGTCTTCGCGTGATGGCGCCTGCGCGACGAGCCCCGCACGTCGCAGTGCATTCCGGGTGCCGGTGCCGGGCGCCAGCACTTCGCCGCGGCTGCGCAAGCGCGCCAGTTTCTTCGCGAAGCGCACTGCAGCCGGACTGGTGAAGATCACCACATCGCAATCGAGCGCAACCTCGAGCGCCTTGCGTGCGGAGCCCGGATCGACCGCCGCGCGCAGGCTTGACCCCGGCAGCAGGATCGGCGTGCCGCCCAGTTTTTGCACTGCGCGTGCGAGCGGCGCGCCCGTGCCGGCCGGGCGGGTGATCGCGACGCGGGTGCCGCCGAGCGGCGGTGGGTTTGGCATGCCGCGATCATAGGCGCCACGTCCGCGACTTGTCGTGCTGATCGCGGAGCGTCACACTGCCGTGATGGATGCGAACGCTTCCGCCGCGGCAACCCTGCAGGACGAGATTCTCGCGCGCATGCCGCTGGCCGACGCCATGGATATCCGGGTGTCGCGCTATACCGGCGACGAAATCGTGATGACCGCGCCGCTCGCGCCCAACGTCAACGACAAGGGTTGCGCGTTCGGCGGCAGCATGGTGTCGCTGCTGACGCTGGCCGGATGGGGCCTGATCGAACTGAACCTGCGTACGCGCGGACTGGATTGCGACATCTACGTCGGCGGTTCGACCGTCCGCTACCGCCAGCCGGTATGGGGCGAATTGCGCGGCAGCGCGCGTTTCGCCGAGGCGGGGGTGCTGGACAGGTTGCTCGCCGGTTTGCGCGAACGCGGCAAAGGCCGTGTGGACGTAATCTGCGAGCTCGCGGGCGACGGTCGTCCCGCCGTCGAGTTGGAAGGGCGCTTTTTTGCGAAAGCACGCGCGTGAGCGCGAAGGTTCCGGCACAATCGGCAGCAGATCATCGGGAAGGGACGATCATGCGCCGGATCATTCTCTCAGGTTGCCTGGTGTCGGCAGTGCTGCTGTCGGCTTGCGCCACCCTGCAAAACCGGAACGAATTGCGCCAGCAGGCGCTGGATGGTTACGCGGCCGCGTTGCGCTGGGGCGGCTTCCAGGACGGCTGGTCGTTTGTCGATCCCGAAGTTCGCGCGGCGCACCCGCTGACCCCGCAGCAGAAGGCGCTTTACAACACCGTGCGTATCGCCGACTACGATGCTTCGGGCCTCGTCGCGACGGGGCCGGATGCCATCGAGCAGACCGCCCAGATCGAGCTGATCACCAAGGCCAGCCAGCGTGTGTATACCGTGGTCGACCACCAGCGCTGGCGCTGGGATCCGAAAGCCAAGCGTTGGTGGCTGGAATCGGGGCTGCCGGACATCACGCCGCAATGAGCGCCATCGTCCCGGATCGCTGCTTGGTCAAGTCACAAACGGCATCGGGCTCGGTTGTGGATCCGCAGCGACCGTAAAGCCGCCTTCCATGGCGAAGCGCTCCGTGGTTTGGCTTCCCACGACCGCCGCATCGGGTGCAGCATCCCCCGTATTCCCCGATAATGCGCGGTTTCCTCCCGACCAAGACCCGCGATGCACGAGTTCCTGACCCGCCTGCCGCAATTCATCGGCCACCACATCCTGCTGGTGGCGGCGTTCATCGTGATCATCCTGGCGCTGATCGGGCTGGAAGTCTCGCGCAAGTTCCGCGGGTTCCGTGAGCTCACCCCGGGCGCGCTGGTGCAGATGATCAACCGCGGCTCGCCGCTGGTGATCGACTTGTCCGCGATCGCCGACTACCAGAAGGGCCACATCCCGGGTTCGAAAAGCGTCGCGCCCAGCCAGTTCGATCCGGAGAACAAGGATCTTGCCAAGGCGAGGGAACTGCAGGTCGTGACGGTGTGCCGCAACGGCGCGGAATCGGGCAAGGCCGCCAAGCGGCTGGTCACCGCCGGTTTCAGCAACGTCGCCACGCTCGCGGGCGGCATCGACGCGTGGAAGCGGGCCGATTTGCCGCTGGCCAAAGGCAAATCCTGAAAAACCGTGTTCGAAGCCCGGGCCGGATCACGCCGGTCCCGGTCTTCAGACGTGTTGTTGCAGTACGTCGAGGAAACGCGGGCCGTAGCGCTGCAATTTGTGCGTGCCGACGCCGTGGATGGCGGCCAGCGCGTCGCGGGTGGCGGGCCGCTCGCGCAGCATCGCGTACAGCGTCGCATCATGGAAGATCACGTAGGCGGGCACGCCCTGTTCCCTGGCGAGCCTGGCGCGGGCGTCGCGCAGCGCATTCCACAACGGCTCCTCGTGCGGCGCGATGTCGAGGCTGCGGCGTGTGCCCGATGCGCCGGCGCGGCGGCTGGCGCGGCGCTCGGCGCGATCAGGCTCGCGGCGCAGGGACACGGTCTCCTCGCCGCGCAGCACCGGGCCGGCGGCCGCCGTCAGCCGCAAGGTGCCGTACCCGTCGCCATCGGGACGGAGCAGGCCGTTGGCCACCAGTTGCCGGAACACCCCGCGCCATTGCCGCGCGTCCATGTCGGTACCGATGCCGTGCACGTTCAGGCGGTCGTGGCCCTGCGCGTGGATCCGTTCGTTGTCGCTGCCGCGCAGTACGTCGACCAGATAGCCCGTGCCGAACCGCTGGCCGGTGCGGTACACACACGACAATGCCTTTTGCGCCGCTTCGGTGGCATCCCAGGTAGCGGGCGGATCGAGGCAGTTGTCGCAATTGCCGCACGGATGCTCCAGCGTCTCGCCGAAATAGCCCAGCAGTTGCTGCCGCCGGCAGCGGGTGGTTTCGGCGAAGGCGAGCAACGCGTCGAGCTTGCCACGTTCCAGCCGCTTGCGCGCCTCGTCGGCTTCCGACTGCTCGATGAACTTCGCCAGCGTGACCAGATCGCCGAGGCCATACACCATCCACGCTTCGGCGGGCAGGCCATCGCGGCCGGCGCGGCCGGTTTCCTGATAGTAGCCTTCGAGGCTCTTGGGAAGGTCGAGGTGCACGACGAAGCGCACGTCGGGTTTGTCGATGCCCATGCCGAAGGCGATGGTTGCGCACATCACGATGCCGTCCTCGCGCAGGAAACGCTGCTGGTTGGCAGCGCGCGTCGCGGCATCGAGGCCGGCGTGGTAGGGCAGTGCCTTGATGCCTTCGTCGCCGAGCCACGCGGCGGTGTCCTCGGCCTTGCGCCGCGACAGGCAATAGATGATCCCCGATTCGTCCTGGTGGCCGGCGAGCAGCGCCTTCAATTGCGCGCGCGGCTGGTCGCGGCGGGCAACGCGGTAGCGGATGTTGGGGCGGTCAAAGCTGGCGATGAACGGCTCGGCCTTTCCCAGCGCCAGGTGTTCGACGATTTCGCGCCGCGTCGGGGCGTCCGCCGTGGCGGTCAGGGCGATGCGTGGCACCTCGGGAAAGCGCTCGTGCAGGATCGTGAGCCGGCGGTATTCGGGCCGGAAGTCATGCCCCCATTGCGACACGCAATGGGCCTCGTCGATCGCGAACAACGACACCCGGGCACGACCGAGCAGTTCCAGGAAACGCACGGTGAGCAGCCGCTCGGGCGCCACGTACAGCAGCTTCCAGTCACCGTCCGCGAAACGGCGCTCGACCTCGCCCTGCTCCGGGGCAGCAAGGCTCGAATTGAGGAACGCCGCCGCGACCCCGAGCTGCCGCAACGCCTCGACCTGGTCCTGCATCAGCGCAATCAGCGGCGACACCACGATCGCGGTGCCCGGCATCAGCAGCGCGGGGATCTGGTAGCACAGCGACTTGCCGCCGCCGGTCGGCATCAGCACCAGTGCATCGCCGCCGCCGAGCAGTCGCTCGATGATGGCTTGCTGGCGGCCGCGAAAGGCACGGTAGCCGAACACGTCGCGCAGCACGTCGTGTGCTTGCGCCGCCATATCGTGCGCGACAGAAACGGTGGCGTCAGCAGATACGGTCATGGCGCCCTACAGTTCTTCAACGTCCGTGACTTTCGCCCGGCGCATCAGCCAGGCGACGCCCCGCAGGTCGGCAAGGCCGACCCACAGGCGATCGAGCATGCCGTATTTGGAAACACCGCGGGTGCGCGGCCGGTGGCCGACCGGGATGCTGACGCTCTCGAACCCGGCGCGTCGGACCAGGGCCGGCAGGTAGCGGTGCATGTGGTCGAAATAGGGCAGGGCGAGGAAGGTCTCGCGCTCGAACAATTTGAGGCCGCAGCCGGTGTCCGGCGTGGCGTCGCGCAACATCCGCGCGCGCACGCCGTTGGCGATCTTCGACGAGATGCGCTTGTTGAAGCTGTCGCGGCGCGTGACCCGCCAGCCGGCGAACAGCTTCACCGTCGCTTTGGCGGTGGTACGGGCTTCCAGCAGTTTCGGGATGTCGCCGGGATCGTTCTGGCCGTCGCCGTCCAGCGTCGCGATCCACGGCGAGCGTGCCGCGCGCACGCCGTTGCGGATCGCGGTGCTCTGGCCGCTCCGGGTCCGGTGCCGCACGATGCGCAGTTCCGGATGCTTCCCGCGTTCGGCTTTCAGCACGCTGAGCGAATCATCGGTGCTCGCGTCATCGACATAGACCGCTTCGTAATCGATGCGACCGCGCAGCGCGGCGGCGATCTCGGCGAGCAACGGCGGGATGTTGTCGCGCTCGTTGTAAACGGGCACGACCACGGACAGCTCGGGCATGCATCGGGCCTTGCCGGAGGAAGGACGCGATTATCGCCGATGGCGCAAAAGCGTGCCGGTTCCCGGTTGGTTGGGGTGAGCTCGGGACTTGTCCCGGGCGAACCCCAACGCGCGCGTTGTTGGGGTTCGCAATGAAGCCGCTCACCCCAACCTATCTGGTCCGGGCGGCGCGAGGAGAATCAGCGCAGCTTCTCGAGAATCCCTTCCAGCTCGTCGGCGCTGTGGTAGCGGATCACCAGCTTGCCGCGACCGCCGCGGCCATGGGTGATCTCGACGCGGGTGCCGAGGTTTTCGGACAGCTCGCGTTCCAGTGAGGCGATGTCGGGATCGACGTTGCGTGCCTTCGCGTGGCCCGAAGATTTTGGCAGTTGCGCGAGCCGCACGGCTTGTTCGAGTTCGCGCACCGACCATTCGTGGTCGGCGGCCTTTTCGGCCAGCGCGATCGCGCGCGGCGCGGGCAGCGTCAGCAGCGCGCGCGCGTGGCCCATCTCGAGGCGGCCTTCGTCCAGCAGGTCGCGGATCGATTCGGGCAGCTCGAGCAGACGCAGCAGATTGGCGACCGCGGCGCGCGAGCGGCCGACCGCGTCGGCGGCCTGCTGCTGGCTCATCTTGAATTCGTCGATGAGCCGTCGCAGCGCCTGGGCTTCCTCCAGCGCGGTCAGGTCCTGGCGCTGGATGTTCTCGATCAGTGCGACCGCCAGCGCCGATTGCGCGGAGATGTCGCGCACCACCGCGGGAATTTCGGCAAGTCCTGCCTTCTTCGCCGCGCGCCAGCGGCGCTCGCCGGCAATCAGTTCGTATTGGCCACGCCCGAGCGCGCGCACCACGATCGGCTGGATCAGCCCCTGCGACTTGATCGAGGCCGCCAGCTCTTCCAGCGAGCCATCGTCGAAATGACGGCGCGGCTGATATTTGCCCGGCCGGATCGAAGCGAGCGCGAGGTTCTCCAGTGACTCGCCCGCGGCCTCGGTATCTGCCTCGTCCGCGGTTCCGAGCAACACGTCGAGGTCGCGCGAACCCAAGCCCCGGCGCTTGGCGGCGCTCATGCCGACACCTTCAGCATCGGCGTCGCCGGCGCACTGGTCAGCGGCGGATTGGCGGACATGCCCGCGCCGCCGCGCCGAATCATCTCGCCGGCGAGGCCGAGATACGCGATCGCGCCGCGCGATTCGCGGTCGTAGAGGTTGATGGGCTTGCCGTGGCTGGGCGCCTCGGCGAGCCGCACGTTGCGCGGCACCACCGAATGCAGCACCTTGTCGCCGAAGTGGCGCGCGAGTTCCGCCGACACATCGTTGCCGAGCGCCGTGCGCACATCGAACATCGTGCGCAGCAGTCCTTCGACTTCCAGCGATGGGTTGAGGCGCTTGCGCACCGCCTTGATGGTGTCGAGCAGGTCGGTGAGCCCTTCCAGCGCCATCGACTCGCACTGCACCGGGATCAGCACGCTGTCCGCGGCGGTCAGCGCGTTCAGCGTGAGCAGGTGCAACGAAGGCGGGCAGTCGATCAGGATGATCGCGTAGCGGTCGCCGAGCTTCGCGAGTTGTTCCTTGAGCCGCACTTCACGCGCGATCGCGTCGGCGAGCTTCAGCTCGGCCGCTGTGAGGTCGCGGTTGCCGGGCAGCAGGTCGAAACCCGCTTCGGTAGTGACGA
>JBOHYT010000123.1:0-4724 GCA_050738055.1 Rhodanobacteraceae bacterium | reverse complement strand
TCATCCGCCATGCCGCCAGCCGCTTCAACGCGACCGGGTTGACCTTCGGCCACAGCCACGACAACGCGATCGACGAGGCGACGCACCTGGTGTTGTCGAGCCTGCACCTGCCGCCGGATTTGCCGCCCGCATACGGCGCCGCCCGGCTCACCGCCGACGAAAGATCCCGGGTGCTGGAGTTGATCGAGCGTCGCATCCAGACCCGCGAGCCGGTGGCCTATCTGGTCGGTGAAGCGTGGTTCGCCGGGATGCCGTTCAAATCCGACCGGCGTGCGCTGGTGCCGCGCTCGCCGATCGCGGAGCTGATCGAGTCCGGATTCTCGCCGTGGCTGGACGGTCGCGACATCGAACATGCGCTGGACCTGTGCACCGGTTCGGGCTGCATCGGTATCGCGATGGCGGCGCACAACCCGCCTTGGCGCGTGGACGTCGCCGATGTCAGCGGGGAAGCCCTGGCGCTCGCAAGCGAGAACATCGCCTTGCACCAGCTCGGCGAGCGCGTGCGCGCGGTGCGCTCGGACCTGTTCGATGCACTGGCCGGTGAGCGCTACGGCCTCATCGTCTCGAATCCGCCCTACGTCACCGACGCCGAATACGCCGCGCTGCCGCGCGAATACGCCCACGAACCCAGGCTCGGACTCATCGCCGGCGCCGATGGCCTCGACATCGCGCTCAGGATCCTTCGCGACGCGCCGGACCATCTGGCCGATGACGGGCTGCTGATCGTCGAAGTGGGGATGAGCGAACGCGCGCTGGCGGAGCTGCTGCCGGAAGTGCCCTTCGTGTGGATCGAGTTCAAGGTCGGGCCGATGGGCGTGTTCGCGCTGGAACGCAATGATCTCGTCGAACATGCCGCCGCGATCCGCGCGGTCGCCGCGCGACGGGCGGGTTGACGCGTGGAGATCGTCACGGCGCGCCTGAAGCTGGATACGCTGCGGCACGGGGACGCGCCAGCCCTGTTTGCGTATCGCTCCGATCCCGAAGTGGCGCGCTACCAGGTGTGGAAGCCCGCGGCGATCGCGGATGCCGAGCGGTTCATCGAGGCCCAGCAACGCATTGCGCCGGACACGCTCGGCACCTGGTGGCAGCGCGCGATCCGGCTGCGCGATACCGGTGATCTGATCGGGGACCTTGGCCTGCACTTCGTGGACGAGGCCACCGTCGAACTCGGCATCAGCGTTGCGCCCGCGCAGCAGCGGCTGGGTCATGCCCGGGAAGCACTCGAGGTCGTGCTGGATTTCATTTTCGGCGGGTTGCACAAGCATCGGGTCACGACTTCGGTCGATCCCCGCAACGTCGCCTGCGTCAAGTTGCTGCAGCGACTCGGCATGCGCCGCGAAGCGCATTTCCGCGAAAGCGTCCGTGGTGCGGAAGGCTGGACCGACGACCTGGTGTTCGCGATGCTGGAACGCGAGTGGCTGGCGCCAGAATAATCGGTACCTTGTTACGCTGTCTCCCGTCTCCCGTCCCCCGTCCCCGGTCCCCCGTCCCCGGTCCCCGGTCCCCGGTCCCCGATTCCCGATTCCCGTCTCCCGCGCCATGTCCAGCAACTCCTTCGGCAAACTCTTCACCGTCACCACCTTCGGCGAATCGCATGGGCCGGCGATCGGCTGCGTGGTCGACGGCTGCCCGCCCGGTATCGCGATCGGAGCCGCTGATTTCGCGCACGACTTGGCGCGACGCGCGACCGGCAAGTCACGCTACACCTCGCAGCGGCACGAGGCCGACGAAGTCGAAATCCTGTCCGGCGTGTATCTCGGTCAAACCACGGGAACGCCTGTCGCGCTCCTGATCCGCAATACCGATGCGCGCTCGAAGGATTACGACGACCTCGCGCGGACGTTCCGTCCGGGCCACGCCGACTACACCTATTGGCAGAAATACGGCATCCGCGATCCGCGCGGTGGTGGCCGCGCATCGGCGCGCGAAACCACGATGCGGGTCGCGGCGGCGGTGATCGCGAAAAAGTGGCTGCGCGAAAAGCACGGCGTCGCGGTGCGCGGCTGGCTGGCGCAGATGGACGACATCGTGCCGGCACTTTCGGCGGATACCGCGATCGATTTCGGTGTGGTCGAATCCAATCCGTTCTTCTGGCCGGTCGCGGCACAGGTGCCCGAGCTGGAGGCACGGGTCAACGCGCTGCGCAAGGCTGGCGATTCGTGTGGCGCGCGCGTGAACGTGATCGCGACTGGCGTGCCGCCCGGCTGGGGCGAGCCGGTGTACGGCAAGCTCGACGCCGAGCTCGCGGCCGCCTTGATGTCGATCAATGCGGTCAAGGGCGTCGAGATCGGCGCCGGTTTCGCCAGCGCCAGCCAGAAGGGCAGCGAGCATCGCGACGAAATGCGTTTGGACGGCTTTACGTCCAACCACGCGGGCGGTATCCTCGGCGGCATCAGCAGCGGACAGGATGTCCTCGCGTCGATCGCCCTGAAACCGACCTCCAGCATCCCGACGCCGGGTCGCAGCGTGGACCTCGCCGGAGAGGAAGTCGAGGTCCGGACCAAGGGCCGGCATGACCCGTGCGTCGGCATCCGCGCCACCCCGATCGCCGAGGCCATGGTGGCGCTGGTGCTGATGGATCAGACGCTGCGCCATCGCGCGCAGTGTGGTGACGTGGGCGATGTGCAACCGCGCATCGCTTGACAGCAAATGCGCTACCACGGATTTACACGGATGCACACGGATCCAGCAGCGACGGATCCGACAGCGGCGGATTCAAAAGCGGTTTTGATCGGCGTGAGTTTGCGCGAGCGGGTTGCTGAGGCGCTCTCCGAGCGCCAACGTTGACGCAGACCGGCATCCCGAGCCATGCTTTTTATCCGTGTCTATCCGTGCAAATCCGTGGTGGGAATCTCTTCGGGAATGGTGTCATGAGCAACAAGAATCGTTACAACGTCGCGGTGGTCGGCGCCACCGGCGCGGTCGGCGAAACCCTGCTGGCGATCCTCGATGAACGCGAGTTTCCGGTGGGCGAACTGGTGCCGCTGGCGAGCGAGCGGTCGGCCGGCGGTACGCTGAAGTTCCGCGGCAAGCAGGTCACGGTACGCGAGCTGGCGGCCTGCGACTTCGCCGGCATCGATATCGCGTTCTTCTCGGCCGGCGGCGCCGTCAGCCGCGAGCACGCGCCGCGTGCCGCGGACGCGGGCGCGGTGGTGATCGACAACACCTCCGAATTCCGCCGCGCGGACGACGTGCCGCTGGTGATCGCCGAGGTCAATCCGCACGCAATCGCCGAGTACACACGCCGCAACATAATTGCCAATCCGAACTGCTCGACGATGCAGATGCTCGTGGCGCTCGCGCCGATCCACCGCGCCGTGGGGATCGAGCGCATCAATGTGGCCACGTATCAGTCGGTCTCCGGCGCAGGGCGTTCCGGGATGGAAGAACTCGGCCGCCAGACCGCCGATCTGCTGAACTTTCGCGAAGTCGAACCCGAAAAATTCACGGCCCAGATCGCGTTCAACGTGATTCCGCACATCGACGCCTTCCAGGAGAACGGCTACACCCGTGAAGAGATGAAAATGGTATGGGAGACACACAAGATTCTGGAGGACGACTCGATACTGGTGAACCCGACCTGCGTGCGGGTGCCGGTGTTCTTCGGGCATTCCGAGGCGGTGCATGTTGAGACCCGCGAGAAGATCGACGCGGGCGCGGCGCGCGCGCTGCTGGAATCCGCGCCCGGCGTGGTAGTGGTCGACGAGCGCAAGGCCGGCGGGTATCCCACGCCCGTCGGCCACGCCTCGGGCAAGGATGCGGTATTCGTCGGGCGGATTCGCGAGGACATTTCGCACCCGAACGGGCTGGATCTGTGGGTGGTCTCGGACAATATCCGCAAAGGGGCGGCGCTGAATGCGGTGCAGGTCGCGGAGATCCTGGTCCGCGAGTATCTTTGAGGCAGAGGTGGGACGGACCGCACTGCCCGTTACCCTGCCAGCGCGGTACAGTCGGCAGGGCGGGCATCGTCCGCCGCGATCGATGGCGGTACGACGGATGGCACCCAACCTACGGGGTATGCTCTACGCGCTGCGCTTCGCCAATCGTTGTTCCGTGGGTTCCCTTGAGCGGTCTGGAGAACAAACATGCATCAACATTTCGGAATGCGTCGCAAACCGGCCATGGCGATGCTGTCGGCTTTGGTGGGGTTGGGCATGGCCATGTCCATGGCGGGGCAGGCGGCGACGCCCGCTGCACCACGGAGTTCAACCGCGGCAGCCGCCAATGCGGGTCACAAATTGCAGGCACAGTTGCAGGACGTCGATGCGAAAGTTTCGAGCGCGCGCGCCCACAATGCGGAGCTCGAGTCGCAGGTGACCGCAATGGAGCGCCAGAACGCCGATCGGCAGAAACAGATGCAGCAGCGGGACGCGCAGATCGCGGCCTTGCAAGAGAAGTTGCAGGCCGCGGGAGCGTCGGCGCCCGCGTCGTCGGCCGGCGATTGAGGGCCGGCTGGGGTCCCGCCCGGCCCTGTCCGGCCGGGCTTGGTGATTGGCCGAATCTGCAATACCCTTGCGCGGGGCGCGAGCGCAGGGAAGCGGGTCCATCCGCGCCGGTCGACCGCGGGGGTTGGGTTCCATGAAGTACAAGCTACGCATTGCCATTGCCGCGCTGCTGGCCACCGCCGCGGCACCCGTCTGGGCGCTCCAGTTGGGGCAGATCGAGGTCAAGTCGGCGTTGAACCAGCCGCTGGTTGCCGCGATCCCGCTGCACCCGGAAAACCT